>NZ_BAABIL010000020.1:0-13451 GCF_039542765.1 Kineococcus glutinatus | reverse complement strand
CGCCGCGCCGGCGCCACCACGGCTGCGGCGCGGCGGGCGCCGGCAGCACGGCGAGGGCGACGGGCGGGTACCACGGCACCTCGGGGGCGCTGCCGTCGCCGGTGACCGGCAGCCCGGCGGTGGCGCCGGTGTACCGCGCCGGGGTGGTGGGCGTGGCGATCGGCGTCGTGGGGAAGGGCTCCCAGCGGGAACCGCTGTGCCGGGTGTCGTCGTTCACGGGGTCTCCTGCTCTGTCGGGCCGGCACCACCGTCGACGGCGCGGCTGGAACGAGGCGGGAGACCGGCTGGACGTCCGCTGTGCGATCCGCCCCACCCTCCGGCCGGCGCGCCCATCTCCGGGTTCGGGCGCACCGGCAGGCCCGGGAGAGCGCCCGAACCCGGAGACGGGCGGACCAGCAGGAGGGGGCGCACCAGCGGGAGCGGCGCGCGCCCCCGTCAGGCCGGGACGTCCGCGGGCAGGCTCGCCGCCAGCGGCGTCGTGAGCGCGGCGTACGCGTCGGGGCGGCGGGTCTGCAGGAACGGGAACAGCGTCAGCCAGTCCCGCCGCTGGTCCAGGTCGAGGTCGGCGACGAGCACGGCGTCGGCGTCGCGGGGCGCCTCGGCGAGCACCCGGCCGTAGGGGTCGGAGATGAACGAGGAGCCGTAGAACGTCACGAGCCCCTCGTCGCCCCAGCGGTTGGGCACCACCATGAACGTGCCGTTGGTGATGCCGTGCCCGACGATGACGTGCCGCCACAGCGGCGCGGTGTCGAACTCCGGGTGCCCGGGTTCGGACCCGATGGCCGTGGGGTAGACGAGCACCTCCGCGCCGGCCAGCGAGTACGCCCGCGCCACCTCCGGGAACCACTGGTCCCAGCACGTCGGCAGCCCGAGGCGGGCGTCGGGCGCGGAGCCGTCGCCGGGCAGGTCGACCACGGGGAAGGGGTCCTCCCCGGCCGGGCCGGGCCGGAAGTAGCGGTCCTCGTAGTAGCCCTCGGTGCGGGGGATGTGCAGCTTGCGGGTGCGGCCGAGCAGCGTGCCGTCGGGGCCGACGAGGACCGCGGTGTTGTAGCCGAGGCCGTCGTCGCCGGGGGCGCGCTCGAACAGGGAGCCGTGCACGGCGACGCCGGTGTCGCGGGCGACCTCGGCGAGGAAGGTGCGGGTCGGGCCGGTCGCGAGGTCCTCCGCGGTGGCGTCGGCGGCGGTGTCCGGCCGCACGTCGGCGGGGTAGCGGGACAGGGTGAGCTCCGGCAGGCACACCAGGCGGGCGCCGGCGCGGGCGGCGGTGGCGATGCCGTCGCGCAGCACCGCGCGGTGCTCGGCGGGGTCGGCGTGCCAGCGGGTCTGCACGAGGCCGACGCGCAGCGGCTCGCGGGAGGGGCCGGTGGTGCGGGCGTGGGAGGTGCCGGGGGCGGCGGTGACGAGTTCCACGGGTTTCTCCTGGCGGGTGGTCAGTTCCGGGGGCCGGCGGGGGCGGCCGGCTGCTGCTGGGTGGTGCAGTGGACGCCGCCGCCGAAGCGGAAGACGTCGCGGGCGTCGACGGGCTCGATGCGCCGGCCGGGGTAGGCCTCGGCGAGGACGGCGGCGGCCGCGGCGTCGCGGGGGTCGTCGAACGCGCAGAGGGCGACGAACCCGTTGCCGACGTAGTGGTTGACGTAGGAGAAGTCGACGAGCTCGCCGTCCACCTCGGTGGTCAGCGGCGCAAGCAGCTCCACGACCTGCAGCCGCCGGCCGCGGGCGTCGACGGCCTGCCGCAGGATCTCGGTGACCTCGGCGCTCACCGCGTGGTCGGGGTGGCCGGGGTCGGTCTGGGTGTGCACGGCGACGACACCCGGGCGCAGGAACGTCGCGACGATGTCGACGTGCCCGCGGGTGCCGAACTCGCCGTAGTCGGCGGTGAGCCCGCGCGGCAGCCAGATCGCGGCGCTGGTGCCCAGGCGGGCGTGCACCTCGGCCTCGACCCGCTCCTTCGTCCAGCCGGGGTTGCGGTCGGGGTCGAGCTGCACGGTCTCGGTGAGCAGCACGGTGCCCTGCCCGTCGACGTGGAACCCGCCGCCCTCCTGCACGAGGTCGGAGCAGCGCACCGCCACCCCGGCCAGGTCCGCGACGCGGCGGGCGAGGCGGGCGTCGCGCTCCCACGCCGCCCAGGACTGCTGCCCCCAGCCGTTGAACACCCAGTCGACGGCCTCGACGCGGTCGCCGGCGCGCACGAACGTGGGGCCGGAGTCGCGCAGCCAGGCGTCGTCGAGGGGCACCTGGTGCAGCACGACCCGGGGGTCGAGCGCCTCCCGCGCGGCCGCGGCGTCCTGCGGGGCCACGAGCACGCTGACCGGCTCGTGGCGGACGACGGCGGCGGCGATGCCCGCCCAGGCCCGGCGGGCGTCGGCCAGCGACGGGCTGCCCTCCTCGCCGAAGGTGGCGTTCGCGGTGGGGAACGCCATCCAGGTCCGCTCGTGCGGGGCGGACTCTGCGGGCATGAGGGTCCGCGCGCCCGCGGCGGGCACCGGGCCGGCGGCCGGGTCGGTGGTGGGGTGCGCGGTCACGGGAGCTCCTCCGGGGACGGGACGGGTGCGGGTTCGCCGGCGACGCCCCGCCGCAGCCCCTCGCCGCGGAAGAACCCGGGCCGGCGGCGGGCGGTGAGCAGCATGAGCACCACCCCGAGCAGCAGCAGGCCGACGCCGAGGACGAACACCAGGCCGAGGCCGAACAGCTCCGTGCCGCTGCCGTAGGCGGGGTCGCGGGAGTCGAGCAGCGTGGTGACGAACAGCGCGGCGAGGATCAGGCCGCCGGCTCCCGGCGCGAGCAGCGTCACGACCAGGTCGCGGGCGCTGGCGAACCACCGGCCGCGGAAGTACCAGACGCAGGCGAAGGCGGTGAGCCCGTAGTAGAAGCAGATCATCATGCCGAGCGTCGCGATCGTGTCCCACAGCACCGCCTGGCTGAGCAGGTGCATCGCCACGTAGAACACCGACGTGATGACGCCGGCGGCGATCGTGGCGTAGCCGGGCGTGCGGAACCGGCGGGAGATCCCCGCGAACCGCGGCGAGATCGCGCCGTAGTGGCCCATCGCGAGCAGCGTGCGGGCGGGCGAGACGAACGTCGACTGCAGCGAGGACGCGGAGCTGACGAGCACCGCCAGCGACATGAGCACCGCGAGCGGGCCGAGGACGGGACCGCCGAGGGCGACGAACACGTTGCCCTGGATGTCGGCGTTGGCCAGGCCGATGCCCTCCTCCCCCAGGCCGGCGAAGCTGATCGTCGCGACGGCCACCACGAGGTAGAGCGCGGCGATGAGCACGACGGTGACGGTGGCGGCGCGCCCGGGGGTGGCGCGGGCACCCTTCGTCTCCTCCGACATCGTCAGGACGACGTCCCAGCCCCAGAAGATGAAGATGGACAGCGACAGGCCCGCGGCGAACGCGGAGAACGTGGGCACCGCGGTCGGGTCGAACCAGGACAGCTGCACCTCGGTGGCGTCGAACGCGCTGCCGTCGGCGACCCGCCACAGCGCGGCACCGGCGAACAGCAGCAGCGCGAGGACCTGGAACCCCACGAGGACGTGCTGCAGCCGCTGCTGGGACTCCACCCCGCGGTAGGACACCAGCGTCGCCAGCGCCACGAACACCACGCAGGTGGCGACGTTCACGACGGGGTTCGCCGTGAGGTCGGCGACGGCGGGTGAGGAGAACAGCTGCGACAGCAGCAGGTAGAAGAAGTCGACCGCGACGGCGGCGAGGTTGCTGAGCACCACGACGTTGGCGACGAGCAGCCCCCAGCCGGCCAGCCAGCCCACCCACGGCCCGAACGCGCGCACCCCCCACGTGAAGGAGGTGCCGCTGTCGGGCATCGCGGCGTTCAGCTCCCGGTAGCCCAGGGCGACGAGCAGCATCGGGACGAACCCGGCGAGGAAGATGGCCGGCAACTGCGGGCCCACCTCCGCCACCGTCGGGCCCAGCGCGCCGGTGAGGGTGTAGGCCGGTGCGATGCAGGCGATGCCGACGACGACGGACCCGACGAGGCCGACGACGCCGGAGCGCAGCCCCTTGCCCGACACGCCCGGCCCGGCCGGTGCCGTCCCCTCCGCGGCACCGGCCGCCACGTCGCTGCTCACGACGCGCGCGCCTGGTCGGTGGCGGCGGTGGTGGTGGTGGCGGCGAGGATCGCGTCGGCGACCTCGCGGCCGACGCGGATGCCGCCGTCGACGTGCTGGAACCCCTTGCCGGCGAGGTCGCTGGAGGCGAAGTGCACCGGGCCCACGGGCACCCGCTGTGCCGCGCCGTAGCGGGACAGGCCGCCGAGGTCGAAGCTGGTGGCGTAGGCGCCGCGGGTCCACTCCTCCGCCGCCCAGTCGCTCTCGTAGTACACGACGGGCGTCAGGGCCTCGGCGCCGTAGTACGCGGCCAGCGACTCCAGGACCCGCTGCTTGCGCTCGGCCGCGCCGAGGCCGAACAGGGCGTCGGCCCGCACGTCGGAGGCGAACCCCACGAGGATGCCGCGCCCGTCGCCGTGGTTCGAGTTGTCGTACGCCTCGTGCACGACCTGGTAGGGGCTGAACGCCGTGCCGGACAGGCCGGCCTCCCGCCAGAAGGGGCGCTCGTAGACGGCGTGCACCTTGATGACGAGGCCGAACGACTGGTGCTGGTGGGCCTGCTGCACCAGCCGCGGCAGCGCCGGGGAGAACCCGATGCGCGGGTACAGCACCGGCGGCACCGCGACCACGGCGAAGCGGGCGGCGACGGTGCGGTCGGTGGTGTGCACGACGACCCCCTCGCCGCGCTCGTCCCACTCGACGCGGTGCACCGGGCGCTCCAGCAGCACCGCGTCGCCGAGCTCGGCAGCCAGCCGCAGCGGCACCTGCTGCAGGCCGCCGACGACGCGCTTGTCGAGGATGAAGTCGGCGTCGACGAGGTGGCTGAAGCTGCCGGCGCTGGCGGCGAAGAACAGCGCCTGCAGCGCGGAGAACGCGTGGGACGGCTTCGTCATCATCGCCTCGGCGATGAACAGCGAGACGTTCTCGCGGGCCTCGGCGTCGGAGGTGTGCTGGCCCAGCCAGTCCCAGAAGGAGATCGAGTCCAGCTCGGTGGCCCGCGGGTGCGCCCACGGGGCCTCGGGGTCCACCTCGGCGGCCCGGGCGTCGATCACCTCGATGAGCCGCTCGATCTCGCGCTGCGTCTTCTCCGGGGCGGGGAAGATGTCGCCGATGAAGCGGCGCGCGGTGCCGTCGGGGCCGACGTAGACGCTGTCGCCGTCGCGGAACCGGGAGAACGTCTCCAGGCCCAGCTCGGCGAGGGTCTCGATCAGCGCGTCCTGGTCCGGGGAGACCCACTGGCCGCCGATCTCCAGCGGTACGCCGTCGACGACGTCGGTGTGCAGCCGGCCGCCGACGCGGTCGCGCGCCTCCAGGACGCGCACGGACAGCCCGGCGCGGCGCAGGCGGGTCGCGGCCGTGAGGCCGGTGACGCCCGCGCCGATGACGACGACATCGGTGCTCTCGGTGAACATCCTCGTTCCCTCGCTCCCGGGTCCCCGGGGATCGTGGTGCTGGTGCATTCCTGCTGCTCCGCTGCTGCCGGCGGGGTGGCCCGCCGCCTCAGCGGTGGGCGCTCATGACGTGCTTGACGCGGGTGTACTCCTCCAGGGAGTAGGCGGAGAGGTCCTTGCCGTGGCCGGACTCCTTGAAACCGCCGTGCGGCAGTTCCGCCGCCAGGGGGATGTGGGCGTTGATCCACACCGCGCCCGCGTCGAGCTCCCGGGAGTATCGCACCGCCGTGGCGTGGTGCTGCGTCCAGACGCTGGCGGCGAGGCCGTAGCGCACGCCGTTGGCCAGGCGCAGCGCCTCCTCGTCGGTCGCGAAGGGCTGCACGGTGACGACGGGCCCGAACACCTCCTCCTGCACGATGGCGTCGTCCTGGCGCACCCCGGTGACGACGGTGGGTGCGTAGAAGAACCCGCGGCCGGGCAGGCGGTGCCCGCCGGTGACGACGGTGGCGTGCCCGGGCAGCGCGGCCACCGCCGTCGTGACCGCGGCGAGGTGGCGGGCGCTGTTGAGCGGCCCGTACCCGGGGCGGATCCGGCCGCCCTCGTCGACGGCGGTGCGGTGGGCGGCCGCGGCCAGCTGCGCGACGAACTCGTCGTGGACGTCGGCGTGCACGAGGACGCGGGTGACGGCGGTGCAGTCCTGCCCGGTGTTGTAGAACGCCGCGTCGGCGATCTGCGCGGCGACGTCCGGCACGTCGACGTCGGCGTGCACGACGGCGGGCGCCTTGCCGCCGAGCTCCAGGTGCGAGGGGCGCAGCCGCTCGGCGGCGCTGTGCGCCACGGAGCGCCCGGCGCGGGTGGAGCCGGTGATGGCGACCATCGCGGGCACGGGGTGCTCGGCGAGCAGACGCCCGGTGGAGGCGTCGCCGAGGACGACGTTGAGCACGCCCGGCGGCAGCACGAGCGAGGCGACCTCGGCGAGCACGAGCGTGGAGGTGGGGGTGGTGTCGCTGGGCTTGAGCACGACGGTGTTGCCGGCGGCCAGCGCGGGCGCGACCTTCCACAGCGCCATCAGGAACGGGTAGTTCCACGGCGTCACCTGCGCGACGACGCCGAGCGGCTCGCGGCGGACGTAGGAGGTGAACCCCTCCAGGTACTCCCCCGCGGCCACCCCGTCGAGGCGGCGGGCGGCGCCGGCGAAGAAGCGCAGGTGGTCGGTGCCGGCGGCCACCTCGTCGTCGGCGACGAGGCGGCGCGGCTGGCCGGTCTCGCGGACCTGCGCGGCGACGATGCGGCCGGTGTGCTCCTCCAGCGCGGTGGCCAGGTCCAGCAGGTGGTGCTGCCGCGCGGCGGGGGTGGTGCGGCCCCAGGACCCGAAGGCGGCGGCGGCCGCGTCGACGGCGGCGTCGACGTCCTCGGCGACCGAGATCGGGGAAGTGGCGTGGACCTCCTCGGTGGCGGGGTCCACGAGGTCGAAGGAGCCGGTGCCGAACGCGTCGACGGGTTTGCCGTCGACGTGGTTGCGGCGGCGCTGCGGGGCGCTCACCGCGCCGGTCCCGTCGCGATCAGGGCGTACTTGGTCTCCAGGTACTCCTCGATGCCCTCGCTGCCGCCCTCGCGGCCGAGGCCGGAGCCCTTGGTGCCGCCGAAGGGCGCGGCGGCGTTGGAGACGACGCCGGTGTTGACCCCGGTCATCCCGCTGTCCAGCGCTGCGATCATCCGGTGCGCCCGGTCGAGGTCGCGGGTGTAGACGTAGCTGGCCAGGCCGTACTCGGTGTCGTCGGCCAGCCGCACCGCCTCCGCTTCGTCGGTGAACGTCGTGACGGCCAGGACGGGACCGAAGATCTCCTCCCGCCAGACCCGGGCGCCGGTCGGCACCCCGGCGAGCACGGTGGGCTCGAAGAAGCAGCCCGGGCCCTGCGGCGCCGAACCCCCGGTGAGCAGCTGCGCGCCCTGCGCCACGGCGTCGGCGACCAGCGCCGCGGCGGAGGCCACGGCGCGGTCGTCGATGAGCGGGCCGATGACGGTACCTGGGGCGGTGCCGGGACCGACGGGCATCGCGCGCACCGCCTCGGTGAGCCGGCGGGCGAACTCGTCGGCGACGTCGGCGTGCACGACGAACCTGTTGCCGGCGGTGCAGGCCTGCCCGGTGTTGCGGAACTTCGCCTGCAGCGCACCGGCCACGGCCGCGTCGAGGTCGGCGTCGTCGAACACGACGAACGGGGCGTTCCCGCCGAGCTCCATGGAGGTGCGCAGCACCCCGTCGGCGGCCTGCCCGAGCAGCGCCCGGCCCACGGCGGTGGAGCCGGTGAAGCTCAGCTTGCGCAGCCGCGGGTCGGCGATGACGGGGGCGCAGACCTCCGGCGAGCGGGTGGTGGTGACGACGTTGACGACGCCGGCGGGCAGGCCGGCCTCGGCGAGCAACTGCGCGAACAGCAGCGTCGTCAGCGGGGTGAGCTCGGCGGGTTTGACGACGGCGGTGCAGCCGGCGGCGAGCGCGGGGGCGATCTTGCGGGTGGCCATCGCGAGCGGGAAGTTCCACGGCGTGATGAGCAGGCACGGCCCGACGGGGCGCCTGGTGACGACGACGGTGCCGGTGCCCTCGGGGTTGGTCCCGTAGCGGCCGGGGATGCGCACGGCCTCCTCGGAGAACCAGCGCAGGAACTCCGCGCCGTAGCGCACCTCCCCGCGGGCCTCGGCCAGCGGCTTGCCCATCTCCAGCGTCATGAGGAGGGCGAACTCCTCCTCGCGCGCCAGCAGCAGGTCGAAGGCGCGGCGCAGCACCTCCGAGCGTCGCCGCGGCGGGGTCGCGGCCCAGCCGGCTGCGGCGTCGACGGCGGCGTCGAGGGCGGCCAGGGCGTCGGCGGCGGTGCCGTCGGCGACCTGCGCGAGCACCCCGCCGGTGGCGGGGTCGCGCACGTCGAACGTCGCCCGGCCGGTGGCGGGGCGCCAGGTGCCACCGACGAGCAGGCCGTGCGGCACGGCCGCCAGGACGCGGGCGGCGGCGTCGCCGGCCACGGGGGTTTCGGCCACGGGGGCCTCCAGGGGTTCGCAGACGGTGAGCTGGACGGAGGACTGGACGGGCGTGTGCTGGGCGTGGACGCGCGCCGTCACGGGTACAGCCCCCGCAGCCGGTGGGCTTCGGTGACGCGCTGCACCGCGAGGGCGGTGGCGGCGGCACGCAGCGTGAGCCCGCGCTGGGCGGCGCAGTCCACGACGCCGCGCCAGGCGGCGAGGATGCGCTCGGCGAGGCGGCGCTCCACCTCGTCCTCGCCCCACCAGTAGGCCTGGTTGGCCTGCACCCACTCGAAGTAGGACACGACGACGCCGCCGGCGTTGGCGAGGATGTCCGGCACCACCAGGACGCCGGCGTCGGCGAGCACGCGGTCCGCGCCGGGGGTGGTGGGGCCGTTGGCGCCCTCGACGACGACGCGGGCCCGCACCCGGGGGGCGTTGGCCTCGGTGATGACGCCCTCGACGGCCGCCGGCACGAGCAGGTCGACGTCCAGCTCCAGCAGCTCGGCCGCCGGCACCGGGTCGGCGCCGGCGAAACCCGGGACGCCGCCGGTGGCGTCGACGTGCGCGGCGAGCGCCTCCACGTCGATCCCGCCGGCGCGGTGCACGGCGCCGTACTGGTCGCTGACGGCGACCACGGCGGTACCGGCCTGCGCGAGGAACCGGGCGGCGTCGCGGCCGACCTTGCCGAAACCCTGCACGGCGGCGCTCGCCCCGGCCGGGCGGATCCCGCGCTGCCCCAGCGCCGCGAGCGCGACGTGGACGACGCCGCGGGAGGTGGCGCTGGCCCGGCCGAGGGATCCGCCGAGGGCCAGCGGCTTGCCGGTGACGATGCCGGGCACGGTGTGGCCCTGCGTCACGGAGTACGTGTCCATGATCCACGCCATGGTGCGCTCGTCGGTGCCGATGTCGGGGGCGGGGATGTCCTTGTCCGGCCCGATGACCGGCAGGATCTCGCTGGTGTAGCGGCGGGTCAGCCGCTCCAGCTCGGCCTCGCTGTGCTCGCGCGGGTCGATGCGGATGCCGCCCTTGGCGCCGCCGTAGGGCACGTCCAGCAGGGCGCACTTCCACGTCATCCACATCGCCAGCGCCCGCACCTCGTCGAGGGTGACGTGCGGGCTGTAGCGCAGGCCGCCCTTGGCGGGACCGCGGGAGAGGTTGTGCTGCACGCGGTGCCCGACGAACAGCGACACCGAGCCGTCGTCGAGGCGCAGCGGCACGTTGACGGTGATCTCCCGCCGCGGCGTGGCGAGCATCGCGAAGGTGCCCTCGTCGTAGCCGAGGTGGTCGACGGCCTCGGCCAGCTGCACGCGGGCGTCCTGCAGCGCGGTGCTGCCCGGCGCGGTGGACGCGGCGGTGGGTGCGGCAGCGGGGGCGGCGGTGGTGCTCACGACGCCGCCAGCGCGTCGGCGACGACGTCGAGGCCCTCGGCGAGCAGGTCCTCGCCGATGACGAGCGGGGGCAGGAACCGGATGACGTTGCCGTGGGTGCCGGCGCCGAGCACCACGACGCCCTGCCGGCGGGCCGCGGCGAGCACGCGGCCGGTGAGCGCGGCGTCCGGGGCCCCGGTGGCCGGGTCGACGAGCTCGATGGCGACCATCGCGCCGCGCCCGCGCACGTCCCCCACCCGGGGGTCGCGGCGGCGCAGCTCCTGCAGCCGGCCGAGCATGACGTCGCCGAGGCGGCGGGCGCGCTCGACGAGGCCGTCGCGCCGGTACGCCTCCAGGGCGGCCAGCGCCGCGGCGGTCGCGATCGGGTTGCCGCCGTAGGTGCCGCCGAGGCCGCCGGCCTGCGGGGCGTCCATCAGCTCGGCGCGGCCGGTGAGGGCCGCCAGCGGCAGCCCGCCGGCGATGCCCTTGGCCATCACGACGAGGTCGGGCACGACGCCCTCGTGGTCGCAGGCGAACATGTCGCCGGTGCGGGCGAAACCGGTCTGCACCTCGTCGGCGACGAACACGACGTCGTGGGCGCGGGCCCAGGCCGCCAGCGCCGGCAGGAACCCCGGCGCGGGCTCGATGAAACCGCCCTCGCCGTGGATCGGCTCGATCACGACCGCGGCGAGGTCCCCGGCGCCGACCTGCTTCTCCAGCAGGTCGATCGCGCGGGCCGCGGCCTCGGCGCCGCCGAGGCCGTCGCGGTAGGGGTAGGACGTCGGCACCCGCAGCACGTCGGGGGCGAAGGGCCCGAAGCCGGTCTTGTACGGCTGCGCCTTCGCGGTCATCGCGAGGGTGAGGTTGGTGCGGCCGTGGTAGGCGTGGTCGAACACCGCGACGGCGCGCCGGCCGGTGGCGGCGCGCGCGACCTTGACGGCGTTCTCCACGGCCTCGGCGCCGGAGTTGAACAGCGCGGTGCGCTTGGCGTGGTCGCCGGGGGTGAGGGCGTTGAGCGCCTCGCCGACGGCGACGTAGCCCTCGTAGCCGGTCACCATGAAGCAGGTGTGGGTGAAGTGCTGCACCTGCTCGGCGACGGCGGCCGCGACACCGGGGGCGGAGTTGCCCACGGAGGTCACCGCGATGCCGGAGCCGAGGTCGATCAGGGAGTTGCCGTCCACGTCGACCACCACTCCGCCACCGGCGGCGGCCGCGAACACCGGCATCGTCAGGGACACGGCGGCGGAGATGGCCTCCTGCTTGCGCCGCATCAGCTCCCGCGAGCGCGGGCCGGGGAGCTCGGTGCGCAGCTCGCGGCGCTGCGGCAGGGCCGGGCCGCCCTGCGGGGCGGTCGTCGCGGCGGTCGTCGCGGTCGCGGGCGGCGTCGCCAGTGGGGTCGTCATCGTCCCTCCAACGGGATCGGGGCCGCCTCGCGGGATCGGGTGCTCGCGGGAGCGGGTGGTCGACGACGCTAGGCAGCGCCTCCCCGGCCGGCACCTGCCGGAACGGCAGGGCGGGCGGGTGCCGCTGCCGTTCCGTCGGCTTGACGAGGTGCCCGCGAGATGGCTCAGCGCGGCGGGCCGGGCTCCAGGTTCAGCGCCGACAGCAGCGCCCACAGCTCCGCGCGGTCGGTGAACCGCTCGAAGTCGTAGCCCAGGACCTCCTGCAGCCGCTCGATGCGGGCGCGCAGGCTGTGCCGGTGCAGGCCGAGCTGGCGCGCCGCCGGCTCCCAGCGGCCGTGGTGGGACAGCCACACCGCCGCGTACCCCAGCAGGGCGCGGCCCTCCTCCTCCGCCAGCAGCCCCGCCAGCCGCTCGCGCGCCACCTGCCCGGCGTCGGCGCGCAGCAGGATGCCCAGCAGGCCGTTGTCCTCCGCCTCCGCCCGCCGCACGCCGCTGGCCCCCGGCCCGAGCTGCGCCGCGAGGCGGCGGGCCTGCTCCAGCGCCATCGCGGTGCGCGCGTACGGGGTGGGCGCCGAGGCCGCCGCCGCCACCCGGAGCCGGCGGCACAGCTCCTCCAGCCCCGCCACGTCGTCGGCGCCGGTCACCACGACGACGCGGTCGCCCGCGCGGGCGTGGAAGGGGCCGCCGGTCGCTGCGGCCCGCACGTCCAGGGCGTCCTCCACCCGCGCCGCGGTCCGGTCCTGCGGCACCAGGACGACGACGCGCACCGGCTCGGCGGGCAGCCGCTCCCCCAGCGCCTCCACCACCCGTTCGGCCGCGTCCAGCCGGTCCTCCAGCAGCAGCCGCAGCGCCTCCGCGCGCAGCACCCGCACCGCCCGGCGCAGGGTGCGGCCCTGCTCCAGGGACAGCTCCGCCAGCGCCACCACGCTCGTCACCACACCCCGCGCGGGTGCGTCGAGGTCGCCGTCGCCCACGACCGCCAGCACGCCGCGCAGCTGGTTGCGCCGCCCCAGGGTCTGCAGGTGCGCGAGCCGCTGCCCACCGGGTGCCGCGCCGAGGCCTGCGCTGGCGGTGGCGCGCTGGCCGCGGGTGAGCAGCGCGGCCACCGTCCCGGCCAGGGACGCGGCGTCGGCGGCCGGTGCGGGCGGGTGGGACTCCTCCAGCTCCCCCTCCCCGTTCCACAGCTGCACGGTGCGGCCGAGGTGCTCGGCGAGGGTGCGCAGCGCGCCCCGCAGCCCCTCCTTGCCCAGCGCGGCGGCCGACACGGCCCCCTGCGCGCGCAGCGCCCACGCGGTGCGGGCGCCCTCCTCGGCGGCGACGGCGTCGGCGACCCAGCGCACGACGGCGATGAACGGGGTGCGGTAGGGCACCTCCAGCAGCGGCAGACCGGCTGCGGCGCAGGCCGTCACCAGGGCGGCGGGGACGGTGGGCACGACGACGCCGGTGCCGAACCCCAGGGCGGGCACCCCCGCGCGCACCAGGCGTGCGACGTAGCCGTCGAACGCGTCGGCCCCGGGGCCGGTCGCGGGGTCGCCGGCGAACTGCGCGCCGGTGGTGAGCAGCGCCTGCCCGGCGGACAGGAACGGGGTGGGGTCGGCGAGGTCGGAGCTGTGCGCCCACGAGACGGGCGCGTCGAGCGCGTCCTCCGGCACGGTGGTGGGCTGGCGCAGGCCGAGCTCGGGCGCGCCGAGCAGCCGCCGCACGGTGGGGGGCACCGCCCCACGGTAGGCGAGGTGGCCGGCGGGTTCCGCCGACGGCCGGCCGGGCGGCTGACACCCCTGCTGCCCCTGACCCAGGACACGCCGTCGCAGCAGCGTCGCCGCACCGCGTGTCGCGTTGCAGCTGCAGCAGGGGTGTCAGCCGCCCGGCCGGCCCCCTCACCGCGGCAGCCGGTTCACGGCGTGGTCGCCGGTGGCCCACAGGTGCTGCACCGCGTAGGCGCGCCACGGCCGCCACGGCTCGGCGCGGCGGGTGAGCGCCCCGGGTGTCACCGGCAGGCCGAGGCCCCGGGCCGCGACCCGCACCCCGAGGTCGCCGGCGAGGAACGCGTCGGGGTCGCCGAGGCCGCGCATCGCGACGGTGCCCAGCGTCCAGGGGCCGATGCCGGGCAGGGCGGCCAGCCGGGCGAGGAATGCCGCCCGGTCGCCGGGGTCCGCGCCGGGTCCGGCGAGCGCCGCCACCACGGCCAGCACCGTCGCCCGCCGCG
>NZ_BAABIL010000019.1:0-7463 GCF_039542765.1 Kineococcus glutinatus | reverse complement strand
CGCACCGGCGCCGCGGCCGCCCCGGCCGCCGCCCCGGCCCGGCGCGCGGCCCGGCTGCCGGCGGCGGTGCGCGCGGTGCTCGCCGTCCTCGCGAGCGCGTTCTGGCCCGTCCCCGCCGCCGGGGCCACCGGGGCCGACGGGGGCAGCGGCCCCGTCGTCCTCGTCGGCTTCAGCGGTGTGCGCTGGGCCGACGTCGACGCGGAGCGCACACCGGGGCTGTGGTCGATGGTGCAGGACGGGGCGATCGGCACGGTCGCGGTGCGCAGCGTCTACACCGCCGCCTGCCCCGGCGACGGCTGGCTCGCGCTGTCCGCGGGACGCCGCGCCACCGACTTCGCGGCCGGCTCCGGCTCCCACACGACGGCGCCGTGCGCGCAGGTGCCCGCGGTGACCCACGACACCCCGGCCGAGCCGGCCCTCGTGGCCGGCGTCCAGCCGGAGATGGCCCGCTACCGCAGCACCGCCGCGGCCGGCACGTTCGGCGCCCGGCCGGGCCTGCTGGGGGAGGTGCTGGGGCGCAACGGCGTGCGCACCGCCGCCGTCGGGCCGGGCGCGGGCATCGCCCTGGCCGACCTCGACGGGGACGTGACCGTCGCACCGGCCGACGGCGACTCCCCCGACGACCTCGCCGCCGCCGTGCGGCTGGCGCTGGCCGGGGGCGCCGCCCTCGTCGTCGTCGCCGCCGGCGTGCTGCGCGACCCGGCCGACCTGCCCGCGCGCGAACCCGCCCCGGCCGCCTCCCGGGCCGAGCAGGTGGCGGCCGTCGACGCGCGGGTGGCAGCGGTGCTGGCCGCCGTGCCGGACGTCGCGGCCGGGGGCGCCACCGTGCTCGCCACGTCGCTGGCCGACGCCGGGGCCACCCCCCACCTGCAGTTCGCCGCGGCCCTCGGGCGCGCCCCCGACGGCGGGTACGAGGCGGCGCTGCTGGGCAGCCGCGCCACCCGGCAGGACGGCATCGTGCAGACCACCGACCTCACCCCCACCCTGCTGGACCTGGTGCTGGGGCCGGGCGGGCACGAGGCGGCCGACCTCACCGGCCAGCTCGTCGGCGCCCCCGTCAACCCGGTGGCGGGCTCGCCGGAGGAGGCCGCCGACCGGGTGCGCAAGGTCCGCGACCTGGACCAGGCCGCGCAGGCGGTGCAGCCGCTGATCAAGTGGTTCTTCTCCGGGCTGGTGGCCGCGCAGATCCTGCTCTACGTCGTGGCCACCCTCGCGGTGCGCCGGCACCGGGGCGGGCGGCTGGGCCGGGCGCGGGTGCTGGCGTGGATGCGGCGGGTCGCCGTCGTGTGCGGCACCGTGCCCGCGGCGACGTTCCTGGCCAACCTGCTGCCCTGGTGGCGGGCGGGCACGACGACGGCCTCGCACCTGGCGGCGGTCTCCGGTGCGGTGGCCCTGTTCGTGGCGGGCCTGACGGCGGTGGCGCTGCTCGGGCCGTGGCGGCGGCACCCGCTGGGCCCGGCCGCGGTGGTGGGCGCGATGACGGCGACCGTCCTGACGGTGGACGTCGCCACCGGCACCCACCTGTCCACGTCCAGCCTCATCGGCCTGCAGCCGGTGGTGGCCGGGCGCTTCTACGGCCTGGGCAACACCCAGTTCGCGCTCTTCGCGACGGGCGCGCTGCTGCTGACGGTCGCGCTGGCCGACCGGCTGGTGCTGGCGGGGCGCCGGGCCGCGGCGGTCGCCGTGGTGGTGGTGCTGGGCGTGGTCGCCACCTACGTCGACGGCGTCGTGGGCAGCGACTTCGGCGGCCCGCCGGCGATCCTGCCCGCCTTCGCGCTGCTCGCGCTGGCCGTGGCCGGGATCCGGATGTCGTGGCGGCGGGCGCTGGCGCTGGGGGCCGGCACCGTCGTGGTCATCTCGGCGATCGCCGCGGCGGACTGGCTGCGCCCGGCGGAGGAGCGCACCCACCTGGGGCGGTTCGTGCAGACGGTGCTGGACGGCGGGGCGTGGCAGGTGGTGCAGCGCAAGGGCCTGCAGAACCTGCACATCCTGGTGGGCTCGGTGCTGACGCTGATGCTGCCGCCGGCCGCGGCGTTCGTGGCGTTCGTGCTGATGCGGCCCTCGGCACTGGGGGTGCGGGCGCTGCAGCGGACCTACGACCACCACCCGGTGCTGCGGCCGGGGTGCGTGGCGATGCTGGTGCTGTGGGCGGTGGGGTTCGCCGTCAACGACTCCGGCACGACGGTGCCCGCGGTCGGGGCGATGCTGGCGCTGCCGCTGCTCATCGCGGCCGCGGTGCGCACGCTGGAGGTGGCCGAGCCCACCGGGGCGGGCGGGGCCCCCGTCAGCCGGGAGGAGCCGGCGCCGCCCGCGACCCGCGGGTGACGAGCCCCGCACCGGGGCACCGGGCCCGCACCGCGAGCAGGGCGACGTCGTCGTCGGGCTCGCCGGGCAGCAGCTGCGCCAGCACCGCGTCGACCAGCTCCCCCGGCGGCAGGGCGGCGTGCGCGGCGAGCGCCTCGTGCAGCCGGCGGAAGCCGTCGTCGAGGTCCGCCTCGCGCCGCTCCACGAGCCCGTCGGTGTGCAGCAGCAGCGTCGCCCCGCGGGGCAGGACGCCGGTGGCGTCGTGGCGGGAGGCCGGCTCGAGACCGAGGAGGAGGTCCGGGGCGCCGTCGGCGAGCACCTCCACCCGGCCGCCCGGGTGCACGAGCACGGGCGGCGGGTGGCCGGCGGTGGACCAGGTCAGGGCGTGGGAGCCGTCCGCCGCGGCGGGGGCGAGGCGGACGACGACGGCGGTGGCGAGGACGTCGAGGCCGAGCAGGGGGGCGGCGCCCTCGACGCGGGTGAGCAGCCGGGCCGGGGACTCGGCGCGGTCGACGGCGTAGGCGCGCAGCACGGCCCGCAGCTGCCCCATGGCGGCGGCGGCCCGCACGTCGTGCCCGGTGACGTCGCCGATGACGAGGACGGTGCCGCCGCCGGGGCCGGGGACGGCGTCGTACCAGTCGCCGCCGACCCGGTCGCCGGAGCTGGCCGGCAGGTAGCGGATGGCCAGCTCGAGGTCCGCCGGTTCGGGCGGGTCGGTGAGCATGGCCTCCTGCAGGGTGCGGGCGGCCTCGCGGCGGTCCTGCAGCTGGGCGAGCTGGCGGTCGCGGGCGCCGGCCAGCCAGGTGCCCAGCAGGGCGGTGGCGAGGACGACGGCGGGGCGGGCGACGGCGGGCACCCCGTGGACGCCGTCGACGAGGACGAGCGCCGCGGCGGTGAGGGCGGCCACCAGGCCCACGGCGAGGGTCTGGCGGCGGGTGCCGCCGGCGCTGGTGAGGACGGGGGCGATGGCGAGGGTGCCGGAGACGTTGGCGACCGGGGAGGGCCGCCCGGCGTGCAGGAGACCGGCGCCGATGTCGACCGCGGCGATCGCGGCGGTGGCGAGCAGGCCCAGCAGCGGCCACAGCGGCGCGCCGAAGGTCCGCGGCCGCGGGGACCCGCCGGGCCCGCGCGAGGAGGCGGCGTCCCGGTCGTGTGGCGTGCGCATCGTCCTCCCCGGGGCGCTGGGTGGGGGCCCGTCCGGGCGACTCTAGGACGCCGGGGGCTCGACCACCCGATACGCTGTTGGGAATCATTCCCTTTCTCGGAGATCATCTGATGACTCGTCGCACCGCCCCCGTCCCCCGGCGCACCCGATCCGTCGTCGCCACGGCGATCGCCGGCAGCCTGCTGCTCGCCGGCTGCGGCGGTGACACCTCCGCCGCCGGTGCGGGCGGTTCGGCCCCGAGCACGGCCGCAGGCGACGGCGCGGTCTCCGTCGTCACCTCCACCGACGTCTACGGCGACCTCGCCGCCACCGTCGGCGGGGACCGCGCCGAGGTCGTCGCGATCATCGACGACCCGGCGCAGGACCCGCACTCCTACGAGGCCAGCACCCGCGACCAGCTCACCCTGCAGCGGGCCGACGTCGTCGTCCAGAACGGCGGCGGCTACGACCCCTTCGTCGAGACGATGCTCGACGCGGTCGGGCGCGAGGGGAAGACCGTCGTCACCGCGGTCGAGGAGTCCGAGGAGTACGCCGCGCAGACCGCCGCCGGGGAGACCGGGGACGAGCACGCCGAGGAGGAGCACGCAGCGGACGAGCACGCCCACGAGCACGGCGCCGCCGACGAGCACGTCTGGTACGACCTGGCCACCGCCGAGGCCGTCGTCACCGGGCTCGTCGAGGCGCTGTCGGCCGCCGACCCCGACGGCGCGGCCACGTTCCGCACCAACGGCGACGCGCTGGTGGTGCAGCTGCAGCAGCTGCGCGAGCGCGAGGAGCAGCTCCACGCCGCCGTGGAGGGCAGCGGCGCCGTCGTCACCGAGCCGGTGCCCGCGCACATGCTGGAGGCCCTCGGCGTCGAGGACCGCACCCCCGCGGAGTTCGGCGAGGCGATGGAGGAGGGCCAGGACGTGCCCGTCGCCGCGCTGCAGGAGGTCCTCGACCTCATCGGCGCCCGGCAGGTGGACGTGCTCGTGTACAACGAGCAGACCGCCGGCGCGCAGACCGAGCAGGTCGAGGCCGCCGCGCGCGCGGCGGGCGTCCCCGTCGTCCCGGTCACCGAGACGCTCCCCGAGGGCAAGGACTACGTCACGTGGATGAGCGACAACCTCACGGCCCTCGAGGGCGCGCTGACGTCGTGAGCACCGCCCTGTCACGCACCGCCCCGGATGCCGTCGCCGCCGGCACCGGGCACCCGGCCGCCGTGAGCGTGCGGGGCGCGACCCTGCGCTACGGCGAGCGCACCGTCTGGCGCGACCTGGACCTCGACGTCGCACCGGGCGAGTTCGTCGCCGTCCTCGGCGCCAACGGCGCCGGCAAGACGAGCCTGCTGCGCGTCCTGCTCGGGCAGCAGGCCCTGGCCGCCGGCACCGCCGCCGTCGCCGGCCGCCCGGTGCGCCGCGGCGGGCGCGGCATCGGCTACGTGCCCCAGCAGAAGGGGCTGGACCCGACGACACCGCTGCGGGCCCGCGACTTCGTCCGCCTCGGCATCGACGGGCACCGCTGGGGCCCCTGGCTGCCCAGCGCCTCCGCCGCCCGCCGCGTCGACGGCGCGCTCGCCGCGGTGGGCGCCACCGGGTACGCGCGCACCCCCGTCGGCACCCTCTCCGGCGGGGAGCAGCAGCGGCTGCGCATCGCCCAGGCGCTGGTCAGCGAGCCGGCGCTGCTGCTGTGCGACGAGCCGCTGCTGTCCCTGGACCTGCACCAGCAGCGGGTGGTGAGCGAGCTGCTCGACGCCAGCCGGCGCCGCACCGGTGCCGCGGTCCTCTTCGTCACCCACGACGTCAACCCCGTGCTGCCGCACGTGGACCGCGTCCTCTACCTGGCGGGCGGGCGGTTCCGCATCGGCCCGCCCGAGGAGGTCATGACGACGGCGGTGCTCTCGGACCTCTACGGCTCGCCCGTGGAGGTGCTGCGCTCCGGCGACCGGCTGCTCGTCGTGGGCGGGGCCGCCCCCTCGGAGCACCCGCACTGCGCCGAGCCGGCGGACGAGCCCGGCGGCTGGGGCCCGCGGTGAGCCCCGCCGACGTGTGGGGCGCGCTCTTCGACTTCTCCGACTACGGCGCGCTGCTCGCCCTGGTGCACAACTCGCTGCTGGCCGGCGCGCTGCTCGGCCTCGTCGGCGGCCTCGTCGGCGTCGTCGTGGTCGCCCGCGACCTGCCCTTCGCGGTGCACGGCATCTCGGAGCTGTCCTTCGCCGGCGCGGCGGCGGCGCTGCTGGTCGGCGCCGACGTCGTGCTGGGCTCGGTGGCCGGCTCCATCCTCGCCGCCCTGCTGCTCGGGGTGCTGGGGGTGCGCGCCCGCGACCGCAACTCCGCCATCGGGGTGCTCATGCCGTTCGGGCTCGGGCTCGGGGTGCTCTTCCTGGCGCTCTACCCGGGGCGCTCGGCCAACAAGTTCGGCCTGCTCACCGGGCAGGTCGCCGCCGTGGCGGACGTGCAGCTGCAGTGGCTGGCGGGCATCGCCGCGGTCGTGCTGGCGGCGCTGGCGCTGCTGTGGCGGCCGCTGCTGTTCGCGAGCCTGGACCCGGAGGTGGCGGCCGCCCGCGGCGTGCCGGTGCGGGCGCTGGCGCCGGTGTTCATGGTGCTGCTCGGGCTGACGGTGGCGATGAGCGTGCAGGTGGTGGGGGCGCTGCTGGTGCTGGCGCTGCTGGTGACCCCGGCGGCGGCGGCGGTGCGGGTGAGCGCCTCGCCGGTGCTGGTGCCGGTGCTCAGCGTGGTGTTCGCGCTGGTGGCGGTGCTGGGGGGCACGCTGCTGTCGCTGGGCTCGTCGGTGCCGATCAGCCCGTACGTGACGACGGTGTCGTTCGCGACGTACCTGGTCTGCCGCGGCATCGGTGCGCTGCGGGGGCGCCCCCGCTCCCGCCGCGCCGCCCCCGCCCCGGCCTGACGGGCCCGCCCCTCCCGCGCCCATCTCCGGGTTTCGGCGCTTCCCGACGTGCCCAGGAGCGCCCATCTCCGGGTTCGGGCGCTTCCCGAGCGGCTCGGGAGCGCCCGAACCCGGAGATGGGCGACCGGGACGCGCACCACGCGGGGAGGCGGCGGCCCGCGCCGCGCGGCAGGGTGGCGGGGTGCAGACGTTCCTGCCCTACGCCGACTTCGCCCGCAGCGCGGCGGTGCTGGACCCACCCCGCCTCGGCAAGCAGCGGGTGGAGACCCTGCAGGTGCTGCGCGCCCTGGAGCTGCCCGACTACGGCTGGGTCAACCACCCCGCGGTGCGGATGTGGCGCGGGTGCACCCCGGCCCTGGTGAGCTACGGCCTGGCGTGCGTGGAGGCGTGGACGCGCCCGGGCCGGGCCGACTCCACCGCGCGGCTCATCGCCGAGTTCGCCCCCGAGGTGGTGGGCCGCACCCAGGCGGAGCTCGCCGCCGACGGCCTGATGCCGGTGTGGCTGGGCGACGAGCGGGTGCACCTCAGCCACCGCTCCAGGCTGCTGCAGAAGGCCCGGGAGCTGTACCTGCCCGCCTTCGGCGCGGACACCCCCGACGACCTGGACTACTTCTGGCCCGAGCCCGGGCCGCCGCCGCCCCCGCGCGAGGTCAGCGGGCGGCCGGTGTGGGTGGTGCGCCCCGACGAGCCCACCGACCTGGCGATCTTCCTCACCGAGGGCGTCGTGGGGCTGGGCGACTCCTGCGGGATCGACGTGGACGCCGGCGGGCTGGACCTGCCGGGCCTGCGCGCGCTGCTGAAGGAGCGGGCGCCGGGGCGCCGCCCCGGCAAGGAGCTGCGCCAGCTGGCGGCGTTCCTGCACGAGCTGGCGCCCGGCGACGAGGTCGGGGTGCCCATCGAGGGCGAGCGGGCGCTGCTGCTGGGCGAGGTGGTCGGCGACTACGCGTTCGTGGACCCGCGGGCGGGGTGGCCGCCGCACCGGCGCCCGGTGCGCTGGCTGGGGCGGGCCGAGCGCGGCCAGGTGGTGCCGCCGGCCGCGCTGCAGGACCCGCGCGCCCTCTTCCCGGTGCTCGTCGACGCCTGAGCCGCGCGCCCCGCCCGGCGCCGG
>NZ_BAABIL010000018.1:0-5885 GCF_039542765.1 Kineococcus glutinatus | reverse complement strand
GTACGAGGCGGAGCTGCGCGCCCGCCGCGGCGCCCGGGTGGTGGGCTGACCCCGCCCGGGGCCGGGCACGCGCGAGCGGCGGGGGCCCGGTCCGGGCCCCCGCCGCTCGCGCCGGCGTCAGTGCTGGACGGCCTTCTCCGCGCCAGCCCCGGTGAGCGAGCGGACCTCCATCTCCGCCGCCCGCACCTCGTGGCCGCTCTCGCGGGAGGTCACCGATCCCAGCCACCCCAGGAAGAAGGCCAGCGGGATCGTGACCAGCCCGGGGTTCTCCAGCGGGAACCACGAGAAGTCGATGGACGGGTCCGTGATCATGGACAGGCTCGCGCCGGTGTTCGGGTCCGTCTTGCCGGAGACCACCGGCGAGAGCGCGATGAGCACCACGCAGGAGATCAGGCCGCCGTAGATGCTCCACAGCGCACCGCGCGTGGTGAAGCGCGACCAGAACAGCGAATACAGGATCGTCGGCAGGTTCGCGCTGGCCGCGACGGCGAAGGCCAGCGCGACGAGGAAGGCGACGTTCTGCCCGTTGGCGAAGATGCCGCCGACGATGGCCACCGCCCCGATGACCAGGACGGCCAGGCGCGCGACCCGCACCTCCTCGTCGGGGGTCACCCGGCCCCGCTTGACCACGCTGGCGTAGATGTCGTGCGCGAACGAGGCGCTGGCGGTGATCGCCAGGCCGGCCACGACCGCGAGGATCGTCGCGAAGGCCACCGCGGCGATGATGCCGAGCAGCACCGTGCCGCCGAGCTCGTACGCCAGCAGCGGGGCCGCCGAGTTCACCTTGCCCGGCGCGGCCAGGATCGTGTCCCTGCCCACCAGGGCGCCGGCGCCGTAGCCCAGCACCAGGGTGAAGAGGTAGAAGAAGCCGATGATCCAGATGGCCCACACGACGCTGCGGCGGGCCTCCTTGGACGTGGGCACCGTGTAGAAGCGCATCAGCACGTGGGGCAGGCCCGCGGTGCCCAGCACCAGCGCCAGGGACAGCGACAGGAAGTTGAGCTGGGACGTCGGGTTCGCGCCGTACTGGGCACCCGGCCCCAGCACCGCCTCACCGCCCCGCGCGGCGGCCGCGCCGAGCAGTTCCGAGAGGTTGAAACCGTGCTGCGCCAGCACCCAGACCGTCATGACCGCCGCACCCACCACGAGGAGGGCGGCCTTGATGATCTGCACCCAGGTGGTGCCCTTCATCCCGCCGACGAGGACGTAGAGGATCATGACGGCACCGACGACGGCGATGACGACGTTCTGGCCGGTCTTGCCCTCGATGCCCAGCAGCAGCGCCACGAGGCCGCCGGCCCCGGCCATCTGGGCGAGCAGGTAGAAGAAGGTGACCGCCTGCGTGGAGATGGCCGCGGCCGTGCGCACCGGCCGTTCCTGCAGCCGGAAGCTGAGGACGTCGGCCATCGTGAAGCGCCCGGTGTTGCGCAGCAGCTCCGCGACGAGCAGCAGCGCGACCAGCCAGGCCACCAGGAAGCCGATGGAGTACAGGAAACCGTCGTAGCCGTAGACGGCGATGGCCCCGGCGATGCCGAGGAAGCTCGCCGCCGAGAGGTAGTCCCCGGCGATGGCGGTGCCGTTCTGCCCGCCGGTGAAGGAGCGACCGCCGGCGTAGAAGTCGGCGGCGCTGCGGTTGTTGCGGCTGGCCCGCACCACCACGGCCATCGTCACGACGACGAAGAGGGCGAAGATGGCGATGTTGACGGACGGGCTGCCGATGTCCGTCGCGGGGGCGACCGGTGCGGTCCTCACCGCAGCACCCCGCCCTCGCCGCCGCCGTCGAGGACGCGCTCGACGCGCTGGCGCAGCTCGTCGGCCTCGGGGTCGAAGTGGCGGTCCGCCCAGCGGACGTAGGCGGTGGTGATGGCGAACGTGGACACGAACTGGCCCAGGCCCAGCAGGAGCCCGACGTTGACGTTGCCCACGACCGGCGTGCTCATGAAGCCGTGGGCGTAGTCGGCCAGCAGCACGTAGGTGAAGTACCAGACGAGGAACAGCCCGGTCATCGGGAAGACGAACCGGCGGAACCTGCGGCGCAGCGCCGCGAACTCCGGGCTCTCCCGGACGTCCTGGTAGGCGGTGCGGGTGACGGCACCCCGGTGCGCCGGTGTGGCGCCGTGCGTGTCCATGCAGACCTCCTCGTCCGCTCGCGCGCCGTCCCGCTCCCGGGGGGCGCCGTGGTCGCGCACACAGTAGTTGCTCCCCCCGCCGGTGCAGGCCGTTTCCGCAAGGGCTTCCGGAAGGCGTGTCGCGGGGCCCGGGGCCGACCGGGGGAGCGACTTGAAGGGTGCGGCCCGGGCTGGTTAATCTGCTCGCACCATCCAGAGCGGCCGAGAGTCCTGGCTCGACGACGCCGCAGCAACCCCCCGGGCGACCGGGAGAGGGTGCTAACGCCAGGTGCGATGGAGAGAGAGATGCCCTGCACCGGTCCCCCCTGCGACGCCTCCTGCCCGCCCGGGGTGCGCGCATGAGCGTCGCGCGCCTGGTGAGCGACCCCGCGCGGCCCACGATCTCCTTCGAGCTCTACCCCCCGCGCAGCCCGGCGGCCGCCGAGCAGCTGCTGCGCACCGTCGACGCCCTCGCCGGGTGCGGGCCGGACTTCTTCTCCGTCACCTACGGGGCCTCGGGCTCGACCCGCTCCACGAGCCGGGACCTGGTGCGGCACGTGCTGACCAGCACGCCCGTGCCCGTCGTCGCGCACCTGACGTGCGTCGGCGCCTCCCGCGCCGAGGTCATCGGGACGGTCCGCGACTACCTCGATGTGGGCGTGCGCAGCTTCCTGGCCCTGCGCGGGGACCCGCCGGCGGGGCAGCCGGACTGGCAGCCGCACCCGGACGGCGTGGCGCGCGCCTGCGACCTCGTGGAGCTGCTGCAGGTCGTCGACCGCTGCCACCGCGCCACCAGCCCCGACCGCCCCGTCGACGAGGGGCCGCTGAGCATCGCCGTGGCGGCCTTCCCGGCCGCGCCGCCGGTGCAGCGGGGCGCGGGCGACGTCGAGGTGCTGCTGGCCAAGCAGCGCGCGGGCGCCGACTTCGCCATCACGCAGGTCTTCTACGAGGCGCACGACTACACCCGCCACGTCGCCGCGGCGCGTGCCGCGGGCGTCACGATCCCGCTGCTGCCCGGGATCATCCCGATGACCGACCCCGGTCGCCTGCTGCGCCTGCAGGGGCTGACGGGGGTGGCCGTGCCGCGCGCGCTGCTGGCGCGGCTGGAGGCCGCCGCGGAGCACGGCCCCGCGGCCGTGCACGCCGAGGGGATCCGCGCCGGCGCGGTGCTCGCGCGCCGCGTGCTCGACGCGGGCGCCCCGGGGCTGCACGTCTACACGTTCAACACGCACCACGCCGCACTTGACCTGCTCGAGGGCGCACACCTCGGCGGCGGGGCCGTTCCGGCCCCCGACCTGGCCAGCGGGCCGTGGGTCACGGCATCTCACTCCACCACGCTGCGCCAGGCGCAGCACTGACACCGCGTCCGGGCCCGCGAGCGGTCCCGGACGGGAGGGGACGACCATGACGCACGACGCCACCCGCCTGCCCACCACCATCCTGGGCTACCCCCGGATCGGCCCGCGGCGGGAGCTGAAGAAGGCGCTGGAGGCCCTGTGGGCCGGGCGCGCCTCCGTCGAGGAGACCGAGGCGGCGGCCGCCGAGCTGCGCGCCCGCACCCGCCGGCGCCTCAACGCCCTGGGCCTGCCCGCCCACGACGCCTCCATCCCGTCGGCCTCGTCGTACTACGACCAGGTCCTCGACGCCGCCGTCGCGGTGGGCGCCGTGCCCGCGCGCTTCGCCGACGTCGTCGGCGCCGACGGGCGGGTCGACCTGCAGGGCTACTCCACGATCGCCCGGGGCCGCGGCGAGGACGCGCCCCTGGAGATGACGAAGTGGTTCGACTCCAACTACCACTACCTCGTCCCGGAGATCGGCCCGGACACGGCGTTCCGCCTCGCCGACGACCGCGCGGTGCGGGAGTTCGCCGAGGGCCTGGCCGACGGCTTCCTCACCCGCCCCGTGCTCGTGGGTCCGGTGACGTTCCTGCTGCTGTCCAAGCCCGCCGACGGCGCGCCGGCGGGTTTCGCGCCGCTGAGCCGGCTCGCCGACCTCGTGCCGGTCTACGCCGAGCTGCTGCGCGCGCTGGCCGCCGCCGGCGCCACCTGGGTGCAGCTGGACGAGCCGGCCCTGGTCTCGGACGTCCTCACCGCCGACACCGCGGCCGTGGCCGCGGCCGTGCGCCAGGCCTACGGCGCGCTCACCGCCGTCGAGGGCCGCCCGTCCCTGCTGGTGGCCGCGCCCTACGGCGACCTGGGGGAGTTCCTGCCGGTGCTGGCCGGCACGGACGTGGAGGCCCTCGCGCTCGACCTGGTCCGCGGTGCCGTGCCCGCCGGTCCCGTGCCCGGCCTGGAGACCAAGGCCGTCCTCGGCGGCGTCGTCGACGGGCACAACGTCTGGCGGGCCGACCTGGCCGCGGCACTGGCGAAGCTGGAGGCGCTGCGGCCGCTGGCCCGCTCGGTCGCCGCCGGCACGTCGACCTCCCTGCTGCACGTGCCGCACGACACGGCCGACGAGCCGCAGCTGCCCGAGCGGCTGCGCGGCTGGCTGGCCTTCGCCGACCAGAAGGTCGCCGAGGTCGTCGCGCTCGCCGCGGCCCTGGAGGACCCGGCGGGTGCGGCCGGTGCGCTGCAGGCGTCCGCGCAGGCCCGCCGCGACCGGCTGGGCGCCGAGGGCGTCGTGGTCCCCGCGGTGCGCGAGCGCCTGGGGGGGCTGTCCGCCGCCGACTTCGCGCGCAGCGACTACGCGGTGCGCCGCGCGGCCCAGGACGGGGTGCTCGACCTGCCGCCGCTGCCGACGACGACCATCGGGTCCTTCCCGCAGACGGCGGAGATCCGCCGGGCGCGCGCGGCGTGGGCCAAGGGCGAGCTGCCCGACGACGGTTACACCGCCGCGATGCGGGCGGAGATCGACCGCGTGATCGCGCTGCAGGAGGAGCTCGGCCTGGACGTGCTCGTCCACGGCGAGCCGGAGCGCAACGACATGGTGCAGTACTTCGCGGAGCTGCTGGACGGCTTCGCGGTGACGGCCAACGGGTGGGTGCAGTCCTACGGCTCGCGCTGCGTGCGCCCGCCGATCCTGTGGGGCGACGTGACCCGGCCCGCGCCGATGACGGTGGACTGGTCCACCTACGCGGCCTCCCGCACGGCCAAGCCGGTCAAGGGCATGCTCACCGGGCCGGTGACGATCCTGGCCTGGTCGTTCGTGCGCGACGACCAGCCCCTCGGCGACACGGCGCGGCAGGTCGCGCTGGCGCTGCGCGACGAGATCGCCGACCTGGAGGCCGCGGGCATCGGCATCATCCAGGTCGACGAGCCCGCCCTGCGGGAGCTGCTGCCGCTGAAGGCCGCCGACCAGCCCGCCTACCTCGACTGGTCGGTGGGGTCGTTCCGCCTGGCCACCTCGGGCGCGGCCGACACCACGCAGGTCCACACCCACCTGTGCTACTCGGAGTTCGGGGAGGTCATCGGCGCGATCGACGGCCTCGACGCCGACGTGACGAGCATCGAGGCCGCGCGTTCCCGCATGGAGGTCGTCCCGGAGATCGCCGCCGCCGGTTTCGCCCGGGGGATCGGGCCGGGCGTCTACGACATCCACTCCCCGCGGGTGCCCAGCGCCGAGGAGGTCGAGGAGCTGGTGCGCCTCGCGGCGGCGTCCATCCCCGAGCGCAACCTGTGGATCAACCCCGACTGCGGCCTGAAGACCCGCGGTTACGCCGAGACCGAGGCGTCGCTGCGCAACCTCATCGCCGCCACCCGCGCGGTGCGGGCCTCCCGCGTGCAGGAGGGTGCGGCGGCGCACTGACGCCGCGGTGGTGCGGCCGCGCCCCGGACGCCT
>NZ_BAABIL010000017.1:0-20355 GCF_039542765.1 Kineococcus glutinatus | reverse complement strand
CCGTCATCGGCGCCACCGCGTCGTCGACCCCGACCAGCGACGGCACCAGCGCGGTGGACGCCTGCAGCATGACCTGGCCACCGCGCTTCGGCAGCACGCGCACGCTGGTCTGCGAGGACCTCGTCCCGATCGAGGAGAGCCTGCGCGAGCGCGCGGCGCGCGACGGGGCGGACGTCACCTTCGACGCCGGCACCGACACCGCGGCCGCGGCGGCCGAGGCCGCGGCGGCCGATGTCGCCGTCGTCGTGGTGAACGTGGCGATGGGCGAGTTCGCCGACCTCCCCGACCTGCGCCTCACCGGCAACGGTGACGAGCTCGTCTCCGCCGTCGCCGCGGCCAACCCGCGCACCGTCGTCGTGCTGCAGACGGGCAGCGCGGTCGAGATGCCGTGGATCGGCGACGTCCCCTCGGTCGTCCAGGCCTGGTACGGCGGGGAGCAGCAGGGTCCGGCGCTGGCCTCGCTGCTGTTCGGGGACACCAACTTCAGCGGGAAGCTCCCGATGACGTTCCCCGAGTCCCTCGCGGACACCCCGACCCGCACCCCGGAGCAGTACCCGGGGGTCTTCGCCGACGGCTCGACGACCCGCCCGGAGGGCAGCGAGGCGATCCGCCAGGTGAACTACACCGAGGGCCTGCAGGTCGGGTACCGCTGGTACCAGGAGCAGGGCATCGAGCCGCTGTTCCCGTTCGGCCACGGCCTGTCCTACACGTCGTTCGCCTACAGCCACCTGCGGTTCTCCCCGTCCCTCGGCAAGGGCGAGAAGGGGGTCCACCTCACGTTCCGGCTGACCAACACGGGCGAACGGGCCGGCACCGAGGTCGCCCAGGCCTACCTCGAGCTGCCCGAGGCCACCGGGGAGCCCGGCCGGCGCCTCGTCGGCTGGGAGCGCGTCACCCTGCAGCCGGGGCAGAGCGAGGACGTGAAGATCACGCTGTCCTACGCGGACGTGCGCGACCTGCACCTGCTGCAGCACTGGGACGAGAGGACCGACCGCTGGACGACCGCCCGCGGCACCTACGGCGTGCACGTCGGCGGCTCCTCGGACACCGCTCTCTCGCGCACCGTCCGCATCCCCTGAGGGCCTGGACGACAGCACGGCCTGGACGACAGCACGGCCCGGACCACGACGCGGAGGGCACGCACCGCTCCCCCGGGACCGGTGCGTGCCCTCCGGCGTCCCGCCGGGCGGACGTCCCCGCTGTGCGGTTCCCGGTCAGGGTCGGGTGGGTTCGGAGGCCTGGTCCCCCACCACGGTGCGCCAGGGGCGGGCGGTCCAGGAGGTGACGACGCCGCCGGTCACGTAGGGATCGGCGACCGCGAACGCCCGTGCCGCCCGGACGGGGTCGGGCCCGGTGAAGACGAGCAGCGCGGTGAACGGGCCGTCGCCGACGGCCCCGCCGAGGAGCAGGTCCCCTCGTTCGACGGCCTGCCACGCCGCTGACAGGTGCGCGGAGCGGTGCGCCTCGCGGCGCTGCAGGTAGTCGTCGGCGTAGGTGTACTCGAGCACCGCGTGCATGGGCGTCCCCCGTCGCTGCCGTCGGTCGGTGGGCCGGCGGCAGCGCGCAGCGGGGCCGCCCCCCTCCACTGACACGGTCGTGTCAGCGAGCGGGTACGTTACCGCCGTGGGCGATCACCTGGCGACGGCCTCACCGCGGCGGGCCGAACTGCTCGAGGCCGCGTACCGGTACGTGCTGCAGCACGGCCTGTCCGCGGCGTCGCTGCGTCCGCTGGCCGCTGCCGTCGGGTCCAGCACTCGGGTGCTGATGTACCTGTTCGGGAGCAAGGACGGACTCGTCCGGGCCCTCCTGGACCGTGCGCGCGCGGACGAGCTCGCCGCCCTGCAAGAGGTGAGCAGGGGCACGGGAGGGCTGGCAGCGGGCGTGGAGGCGCTGTGGTCCTGGCTGTCCGCCGAGGCGCACCGACCGCTGCTGCGGTTGTGGGTGGAGTGCTACAGCCGCTCCCTGACCGACCAGGACGGGCCGTGGGCGGACTTCGCGCGCGACAGCGTGCGGACCTGGACGGACGTCCTCGCGACGTGCCAGAGCGCGCAGGAGCGGATGGGTCCGGCGGCGGAGGCCGACAGGACGCTGGCGCTGGCCGTGCTCCGGGGCGCGTTGCTCGACCTGCTGGCCACCTCCGACGTGGAGCGCCTGACGGCAGCGGTGCACCGCTGCACCTCCAGCATCCCCCGCGCCCCCCACAGCTGATCGACCGGCGCGAGAGCAGCAGCCCCCCGCCGGGCGCGCCCCGGAACCCTGCCAGCAGGTGGCGGGGTTCGGCGCGAGCGTGGCCGCATGAGCGGAGCGCTGCAGGACGTGGTGGCGGTGGTGGCGGGCGGGACCCGCGGGGCGAGCAGGGCGATCGCCGTGGAGCTGGGCCGGGCGGGGGCGGTGGTCTACGTGACCGGCCGCTCCGCCCGGGGCCGGCGCTCGGAGGTGGACCGGCCCGAGACGGTCGAGGAGACGGCGGAGCTGGTGGCCGCGGCGGGCGGCAGGGCCGTCGCCGTGCACGTCGACCACCTGGACCCCGAGCAGGTGGCGGCGCTGGCGCGGCGGATCGACGCCGAGCACGGGCGCCTGGACGTGCTCGTCGACGGGATCTGGGGCGGGGACGGGCACCTGCAGTGGGGGAAGCCGGTCTGGGAGCACTCCCTGGCGGCGAGCCTGCGGATGGTGCGCCTCGGCGTCGACGCCCACCTGATCACCAGCCACCACCTGCTGCCGCTGCTGGTGCGGCGACCGGGCGGGCTGGTGGTGGAGCTCACCGACGGCACGGCGGAGTGGAACGCGCGGTTCCGGGAGGGCACGTCGCTGGCGTTCTACGTCGCCAAGACCGCGGCGCACCCGATGGCGATCGGCGAGGCGCACGAGCTGGCGCCGCACGGCTGCACGGCGGTCGCCCTCACCCCGGGCTGGCTGCGCTCGGAGGCGATGCTCGACACCTTCGGCGTGAGCGAGGAGACCTGGCGGGAGGCGTGCGCGCAGGAGCCGCACTTCGCGATCTCGGAGACGCCGACGTTCGTCGGGCGCACGGTGGCCGCGCTGGCCGCCGACCCGGAGCGGGCCCGGTTCGCGGGGCGGACGCTGAGCAGCGGGCAGCTCGCGCAGCTGTACGGGATCGACGACGTCGACGGCAGCCGCCCCGACGGGTGGCGGTACATGACGGAGGTCGTCGCGGCCGGGCGGCCGGCCGACACCGCCGGCTACCGCTGACGCCCGGCGGGCGGGGGTTGCGCGTGACGTTCGGCCATCCGCCGCGCGGTGTCCGCGAACGCGGCCCGCGCGGCGGGCGGCGCGAGGACCTCGACCTCGGCGCCCAGGCCGAGGAGACGACCGGCGGCCACGACCGGGTCCTCCAGGTGCAGCTCCACGCGCGTCCAGCCGTCGGCGGCGGGCGGACCGGCCGCCGCGAGCGCCCCGGCGGCGGTGTCGGCGTCGAGCAGCGACGGCAGCGCCCGCACCCCGCGGGGGCTGAGCCGCACCAGCACCGGGACCCGGTCCAGGGAGCGCTCGAACTCGGCGGACGAGCGCTGCCACCAGGAGGCCAGGTCGAAACCCGCGGGGCGCTCGAACCGCTCCTCCAGCTCGGTCGTAGCGGTCACCCGGGCCACCCGGTAGGTGCGCACGACGTCCCCGCCGGGGTCTGCGCCGGAATCCCCGCCGGGGTGTCCGCCGGGGTCCGCGGGGCGGGCCGCGAGGTACCAGACACCCGCCTTGAGCACGAGGCCGAGCGGGTCGAGGAGACGCTCCACCTGCCCGTCCGGGCGCCGGTAGGCGATCCGCACCCGCCGCTGCGCCCAGACGGCGCGGGCCAGGGCGCCCAGGTGCTCCGACTCCTCCTCGCGGCGGAACCAGCCGGGGGCGTCGAGGTGGAAGCGCTGGGCCACGCGCTGGGCCTGCTCGCGCAGCTCGGCCGGCAGGGTCGCGGCGACCTTGGCGTGCGCGGCGGAGACCGCCGTGCCCAGGCCCAGGTCCGCCAGCGCCCGTGGCACCCCCATCGCCAGCAGCGCGACGGCCTCGCGGGAGGTGAGCCCGTCCAGCCGCGAGCGCCAGCCGTCGACGAGGCGCACCCCGCCGTGCCGGCCGGGTTCGGTCCACACCGGGACCCCCGCCTCGCGCAGGGCGGCGACGTCGCGGTGCATCGTCCGCTCGGACACGCCGAGCTCGGCGGCCAGCTCGGCGACCGTGGCGGCGCGGCGGCGCTGCAGGACGAAGAGCAGGGCGACGAGCCGCTCCGCGCGCACCGCCCCATCCTGACCGCTCGCGCCGGGCGGGAGAACACCTGGACGAGTCCTCCCGGCAGGGCCGCTGCTCCAGGACAGGCACCCTGAACTCCTCGACGAACGGAGCCCGGCGCGCTACCGGGTGACATCGGCGACGAGCGGGCGCCCCTGCCCGGCGGTCGCCGGCCGCAGCAGGTGCCGGCCGTAGGCGGCCCAGGCGAGGAAGACGACGAGCTGGCCGATGCCGTTGTGCCCGGACAGGACGCTGCCGGCGAGGAAGCAGGGCAGCGTGAGGGTCAGCGCCCACGCCGTGCTCCTGGGCCGCCAGCCCGCGCGCAGCAGGCAGGGGCCGAGCAGCGTGGAGCCCACCAACTGGAGCAGCGTGCCCGGCAGCATCAGGGCGATGAAGCCCACGTCGACGAGCGGGGCCCCCGCGTCCCCGCCGACGAGGGCGAGGGCCACGAGCCCGATGCCCGCCTGCCCCAGCACGCAGCCGGCGAGCAGGACCGCCCACGCCGCGCGCTCGGTCCGGGACCGGGGCGTGCGGCGGCGGCGCGCGACGAGCACCGCCACCAGCACCGCGGGGAACAGCAGCGCCAGCGCCTGCAGGTAGGTCGCGTAGACCCGCTCCGGCGGGGCGAAGGTGAGCAGCCGCCCCGCCCAGCGGCCGGCGGGCTCCGCCCACCACGCCACGGTCGGGCCGGCGAGCGCCTCCGCACCGTCGCGGGTGCGGAACCACGCCAGCCCCAGCAGCGGCGCCACCAGGCAGGCCCCCGCGCCGGCGACGACCACCCAGGTCCCCAGCCGGCGGTCCGCACGTCCGTCCACGTCGCCACCCCCTCCGCGCCGCGACCGTCGCGGCCGACGTCCACGGTGGTCGCCGCGGGCGTCGGCGTCGTCGGACCGGCGCGGGCACCGGCGTACCGCGCAGGGTTGACGCGCCCGGCGCACCGCGGGGCTAGCGTTCCCCCGTGGACGGGCCCGCCGCCGGGGCGCGACGCCGGTCCGGGGGGACCCGGCCCGCCGACGCGGTCGTCCCCCTGCTCATCGCGGCGGTGGGCACGGCCGAACTCGTCGGCGGGGGCTACGACCACCTCGCGGCGGCGCTGGGCACGTTCTGGCTGGCCGCGCTGGTCCTGGTCGTGCGCCGCCGCCTGCCCGTGGTGGCGCCCCCGGCGGTGGGCGGCTGCTACGCGCTGGCGGCCGCGCTGGGCGTGGACATCGGCGGCCCGGCATCGTGGATCCTGCTGCTGGTCCTCGCGTCCTCCTCCGCGGGCCGCTACCCGCCCTGGGAGCGGCACCTGCCCGGCCTGCTGGCCGTGACCGCGTGCCTGGCGATCACCTACCTCGCGCTGGGGGCGCTCTCCGACTTCGAGCCGGACCTGCTGTTCGGGCTGCTGGGCACGTACGTGCCGTGGCTGCTCGGGCGGCTGCTGCGCCGGGAGCTGGACCGCGCGGCGACCGCGGCGGCGGAGGCGGAGCGGGAACGGGCGCGCCGCGAGCGCGACGTGGAGGCGGCCGCCGCGGCGGAGCGGGAGCGGATCGCCAGGGAGCTGCACGACGTCCTGGCGCACTCCCTCAGCGTCATGGTCGTGCAGGCCTCGCTCGCCGAGGACGTCCTCGGCCACGACCCGGAGACCGCCGCGCGGGCCGTGCGCGCGGTGCAGCGGTGCGGGCGGGAGGCCCTGGCGGAGACGGGGCGGCTGCTGCGGCTGGTCCGCGACGACGCCGGCGAGCTGGGGCTCGCCCCGGGGCCGGTGCTGGCCGACCTGCCGGCGCTGGCCGAGGAGTTCGGCCGCGCGGGGATGCCCGTCGCGCTGGTCCGCGACGGCACCGTGGACGACCTGCCCACCGGTCTGCAGCTGTCGGTGTACCGGATCGTGCAGGAGGCGCTGACGAACGCGCTCAAGCACGCCCCGGGCAGCCGGGCCGAGGTCCGCCTCGTGCGGTGCGCGGACGCCGTGCGGGTGGAGGTCCGCAACGGGCCCGCGGCCTCGCCCGCCGCACCGGTGCCCGGCGGGCACGGGCTGCCGGGGGTGCGGGAGCGCGTCGCGTTGTTCGGCGGGTCGCTGGAGCACGGCGGGACCCCCGACGGGGGGTACGCGCTCGCCGTCTCCGTGCCGGTGGAGGTGGCTCCGTGACGTCGGTGGTCCTGGCGGACGACCAGGAGCTCGTCCGCAGCGGGCTGCGGGGCCTGCTGGAGGCGCGCGGCGTGGAGGTGCTGGGCGAGGCGGGCGACGGGCGCGCCGCCCTGGAGGTGGCGCGCCGGGTGCGCCCGGACGTGCTGGTGCTCGACATCCGGATGCCGGTGCTGGACGGGATCGCCGCCACCCGGGAGGCCGTGGCCACCGGCCTGGGCTCGCGGGTGCTGGTCCTGACGACCTACGACCTGGACGTCTACGTCTACGAGGCGCTGCGGGCCGGTGCCGGGGGTTTCCTGCTGAAGGCGAGCCCGCCGGACCTGCTGGCCGAGGCGGTGCGCGTGGTCGCGGCCGGCGAGGCGCTGCTGGCGCCTGCGCTCGTCCGGCGCCTCGTCGCCGCGCACGTCAGCGGTCCCCCGCCGTGGTCGGGGACCCCCGCGGCGCTGGCCGGGCTGACCGACCGCGAGCGCGAGGTCCTCGTCCTCGTCGCGCGCGGGATGGGCAACCCCGCGATCGCCGCGGAACTCGTGCTCAGCGAGGCGACCGTCAAGACGCACGTCAACCGGATCCTGGCGAAGCAGGGCCTCAGCAGCCGGGCGCAGGCGGTGGTGCTCGCCTACGAGTCCGGTCTCGTCCGGGCCGGCGGGGCCGGCGCGCCCCGGCCGGGCCGGGACCGGTGATCCGTGGCGGGCGGGGCCCAGCGGGGGACGTCCCGCCCCGGCCGCGTCAGCTCTGCCGCTGCGCCTCCTCCAGCGGGTCGGGCGCCACCTCGCGCAGGTCCGCCGCGATGCGGGAGTCCGCCTGCCCGCGCGCCTGCTGCGCCGCGGTGTGCGCGTCGACGGGCTCGGCGGTCGGCACCGAGCGGGCCACCTCGTCCTTGTCGGCGTAGTCCACCGGCGGGATCGAGCGCAGGGCGCGCACCACGTCGTCGCCCGCGCCGCTCTCCAGCGCCGAGGCGATCAGCGCGTCCTTGTCCGCGGGGAACGTCGCCTTCTTGATCGCGTGCAGGACCTCGTCCGTCGTGGCCATGTGCTCCTCCTCCTCGAGCGGCAACCGTCCGCAAGGGCTCGTACCCGTTCCGGCGGGCTCCGAACCCGCCCCGGGCGGTGCCGCGCCCTCACCCCACGCCGAGGCCCGCCTCCCGGGCCCGCACGATCGCCGCCGCCCGGTCCGGCAGGCCCAGCTTCGCCAGCACGATCGCCACCTGGTTGCGCACCGTCTTCGGGCTGAGCACCAGCCGCCGCGCGATCGTGGCGTTGTCGTAGCCGCGGGCCACCAGGTCCAGCACCTCCCGCTCCCGCTCCGACAGCCCCGGGAAGGGCACCGCCGGGCCCGCCGCCCGGACCCCCGCCAGGTGCGCCACCGCCCGGGCCGCGACCTGCGCCCCGAGGATCACGTCCCCGTTGCCCACCGCCCGCACCGCCCGCTCCACCTCCTCCGGGCCCGCGCCCTTGAGGAGGTAGCCGCGCGCCCCCGCCCGCACCGACGCCACCACCGCCTCGTCGTCCTCGCGCATCGTGACGACCAGCACCCCGACCCCCGGGTGGCGGCGCACCAGGTCGCGGGTGGCCTCCACCCCGGAGTCCGCGCCGAGGTTGAGGTCCATCAGCACCACCAGGCCGGCGCCGTCCGCGTCCCCGGCGGCCACGGCCTCGTCGACCACCGCCAGCGCCCCCGCCGCCGAGTCCGCGCTGCCCACCACCTCGATGCCCGCCAGGCTGCCCAGCAGGCCGACCATGCCCAGGCGGAAGACGGGGTGGTCGTCGACCACCACGACCCGCAGGCTCACGAGCGCACCGGCCGGGGCGCCAGCGGCAGCACGGCCTCCACCCGGGTGCCGCCGGCCGCACCGGGCAGCACGCGCAGGGTGCCGCCCTGCTCCGCGGCCCGCTCCCGCATCGAGCGCGACCCCACCCCGGCCACCGCAGCCGGGTCCAGCCCCGCGCCGTCGTCGGCCACCACCAGCCGCACCGCGTCCCCCACCTGCACGTCCACCTCGCACCGCCTCGCACCGCTGTGGCGCACCACGTTCATCAGGGCCTCCACCACGATCCCGTACGCGGCGGCGGCCGTCCTCGGCTCCAGCCCCGCCGTCGGGTCGCAGCGCAGCGACACCACCACCCCGGATTCCGCGTGCCGCTCCACCAGGTCCGTCAGCGCCGGCCCGAGGCCCAGCTCGTCCAGCACCGGCGGCAGCAGGCTGCGGGACAGCTGCCGCACGTCGTCCACCCGCGAGTCCAGCTCCCCCGCCAGCGCCGCCAGCAGCTCGTCGGCGGCCCGCGGGTCGGACCCCACGAGGTTGCGCGCCCCCTGCAGGCCGAGCCGGATGCCCGCCAGCGACGGCCCCAGCCCGTCGTGCAGCTCCCGGCGGATGACGCGGCGCTCCTCCAGCCGCACCGACGCCAGCCGGTCCCGGGCGGCGTCCAGGTCCGCCGACGCCCTCGCCAGCACCACCGCGGCCGCCACCACCGGCGCCAGCTCCGCCAGCGTCCGGCGGGCGCGGGCGTCCAGCGCCTCCCCCGGCAGCGCGGTGACCACGAGCAGCCGCAGCGTCTGCCCGCGGTGCTCCAGCGGCACGGCGACGCCCTCGCCGGTGGCGGTCCCCGCGGCGGCCACCACCTGCGGGCCGGCGGGGCCGTCGACGTGGACCACCGCCGACTCCAGCCGCAGCGACGCCGCGACGTCGGCGACGAACCCCCGCAGCAGCTCCTCCGGGCTGCCGGGCCGCCCCAGGGAGCTGCCCAGCCGCCGCACCGCGCGCACCGGGTCCACCGCGTCGCCGTGCACGAGGCGGTGCACCCGCGCCTGCAGCCACAGCCGCGAGGGCTGCACCACCGCCGCCACGACCGCCGCCGCCAGCAGCTGCGCCACCCCCTCCCCCGGGACGAGCAGCGCGGCGACGGCGGTCACCGCCACGTACACCAGGCCCAGCACGACGGTGAGCAGCCCGGCCAGGACGGCCCGGCTGACGGCCAGGTCCAGCCCCCACATCCGCTGGCGCAGCACCGAGACCAGCACCGCCGCCGGGTAGACGGCCTGCGCGGCCAGGTGCAGCACGGGCGTGGACCACACGGGCAGCCCCAGCCGCGGCGCGAGGACCACCACGAGCAGCAGCACGAACGACAGGGTCATCACCGCCGACCCCAGCGCCAGCCAGCCCAGGCCGACCCGCTCCCGCTGCGGGCCGCGCCGCCAGCGGTGGGCGACGTCGGCGGTGGCGGCCGCCCCCACGACGACCACCGCGGACATCGACACCGCGAACGGCAGCGGCGAGGTGAGCTGGGCCAGCTGCACGCCCAGGACCCCGGCGACCGCCAGCACCCCGGCCACCACGCCCCACCGCGCCCCCCCGAGCGGGTGGTCGCGCACCAGCCAGGGCACGACGAGGAACAGCGCCAGGGTCCCCGGCACCCACGCGGTGCCCTGCAGCGCCATCAGCACGCCCGAGGCGGGCCAGCCCGCGGCGGGTGCGTGGGACTCGTACGCGAACCCGAACGCGGCGAGGGCACCGCCGAGGCCCGCGACGGCCAGGATCCACGCGACCGGGGCGGGGCGCCGCGCCAGCAGCACCCCCGAGACCGTGCCGTACACGCAGGCCACGGTGAGGTCCACGGCGTAGAACCACAGGCCCTCGTCGACGGGCGGGCGGGCGGCCGCCATCAGGACCAGGGACGCCAGCGCCACCACCCACGACGTGACGGCGACCGCCGCCCCGGCAGCCGCCGGCCCCCGGTCCCGTCCCGTTCGCGTCGTCCCCTCCACAGCGACGCGACCGTACAGACCGGGGGCCGGCTTCGGGCCGTTTCCGCCGTTCAGGCCCCCACCCGCCCGCGGCGGTCGCCCAGCCAGAAGCCGAGCATCGCCACGAGCAGCCACACCGGCCCGGTCATGCCCGCCATGTACTGCAGCGGCGAGACGCCCAGCAGGGTGGTCAGCACGCCGAGGACGAGGCTGACCCAGCCGATCCAGCGGGGCAGGGCGGCAGAGCGCAGGGCGGCGGCGGCCACGGCGAGCGCGGCGACCCCGGAGCCCAGCCACAGCCACGGCACGGTGCCCACCCAGTGCCCGTAGAGCGCGGCGGTCTCGGGCACGAGGCGGGAGGTGTCCTGCAGGCCGAAGACGAACTCGGTGTCGAGGGCGGAGCCCATCAGCCCCGCGACCGCGGTGAGGCCGAGGCCGGCGGCGGCGATCCCGGGCAGCAGGCTGCCGGTGGGCAGGGCGGCGGCGAGGCGGCGGTGCAGGCCTGCGGCGACGACGAGCAGCAGCACCGTGGTGAGGGTCGTGGCGGTGTGGAAGACCAGCAGCGGGGTGGTCTGCCCGGCCAGCGCCTCGGTGATGCCCGCCGCGTCCCCGGCGAGGTCCTCGCGGTAGGCGGCGTCGACGGCGGTGCTGGCCTGGATGCTGGTGATGCCGCCGACGCCGGCGAGGACGCCGGTGAGGGCCCAGCCGCGGCCGGTGCGCGGCGCCCGCGCGGGGACGGGGGCGGCGGTGCCCGGTGCGGCGCTGGTCGGGGCGGTGGTGCTCATGCGGCTCTCCTGCGGTGCTCCGGCCGGGTCCCTCCCGGCGACGCACCGGAGGTTTCCGCGCCCGGCGTCCCGGGCGGCAGGGGCGGCGGTCCCGACCTGCCGGGCGCCCCCGCCCGGGACGGGCACGCACGACGGGGACGTCCCGCCCGCGACACACCGGTGTCGCCGGGCGGGACGTCCCCGTCAGGGGGCGGGGCTCAGCCCTGCTCGAACAGCTCCGTGCGGAACGCCTGCGCCGGCAGCTCGGCGCGGACCTCGAAGGTGTGCGTGTCGGTGTGCTCCCGGCCCGCGCCGTCGGTGGCGGTCACCGTGGCGGTGTGCACGCCCTCGGCCAGGTCCGCGGGCAGCCGGAGCTGCCACAGGTGGGTGGCGCGGTCGGCGAGGTTGGAACCCTGCTGGGCCGGGCCGGGGCCGTAGGAGGCGCCGTCGTACAGCTCGAAGCCCTGGGCGCGCTCGTCGCCGGAGGTGCTGGCGAACGCGAACCGGGCCACCTGCAGCTGGCGGGTGGCGGCGGCCGGGTCGGCGAAGCGGGCACCGGTGTTCGCGGCCTCACCGCGCGCCTGCTGGGTGCGGACGGCCGGCTGCGCCTCGCCGCCGTCGATCGAGACGGACACCTCGGTGTCGCTGGAGCCGTACCAGACGTTCGCGGTCAGGAACGTGTCCTGCGCGAGGTCGGCGGGGGTGACCAGGCCCGGGTCGCCCAGGTCGTTGACGTTCACCGGCGGCAGCGCCATCCGGTCGCCGGACTCGCGGGCCGCGGCCCACCCGCTGAGCTGCGTGTACCAGTCGCGCCAGCGCGGGGAGTTCAGCGACAGCGCCATCTGCTTGTCGTCCTCCTCGCCGATGACGTGGAAGCTGTCGACGAACTCGCTGCCCTCGACGTCCAGCGTCAGGTAGCCGGGGCGGGCGCCGTCGCGCTGCAGGGCCATCGGGCGGCCCTCGATCCCCAGGTCGCCGGAGTACCAGTCACCGCTGGGGGCACCGGCCACCACGTGCGGGAACGGCAGCTCCGCCACGCCCACGGCCTCCTGCCAGCCGGCGTAGGAGTCACCGGTGAGCATCCGCTCGGTGGAGTGGGTGTGCCCGGACACCGACAGCGCCGGGCGGCCCTCCAGGAGCTCGTACACCCGCAGCACGTCGGCGGTCTGGTGCTTGGTCGACGTGGCGTCGGCGAAGGAGACCATCGGGATGTGGGTGGCGAGGACGACCAGCTTGTCCTCGGGCACGGCGGCCAGGTCGGCCTCCAGCCAGTCGAGCTGCTGCTCGCCCAGGACGCCGGAGTAGCTGGGCGCGCCCGCGGGGTCCGCGCAGTGCGGTCGCGTGCCGTCCGGGTCGTCCGCCGGGGTGCAGGGGTACTTGACGTTGTTCATGACGACGTGGTGGACGTCGGCCACGTCGTAGGAGTACGTGGTGGGGCCCAGCTCGCGCTTGTAGGTGTCGAAGGAGTGCGCGGCGTCGGTGGCGTCCAGGTCGAGGTCGTGGTTGCCGGGCACGAACCGCAGCGGCAGGCCGGTGGCGCCCAGCACCTCCTTGATGCGCGGGTACAGCCCGAGGTCGTCGCCGGCGACGTCGCCGAGCATGAGCGCACCGCACTCGGCGAGGCGCTGCCCCTCGTCCTGCTGCCGGGCCACGAGGTCGGCCACGAGGCCGTCGCGGGCGAAGCCGAGCTCGCGGCCGCTGTAGGTCTGCACGTCGGCGAGGACGGCGCAGCGGGTGCGCGCGTCCTGGGCCTGCTCGTCGCCGCGCACCAGGGGGAAGTTCACCGCCGACGGCAGCGGGCCGGTGGGTGCCAGACCGCCGAAGCGCAGCTCGGGGGACCCGGCGGGCAGGTGGTGGTAGTGGAACTGGGCGACGCCGTCGGCGTCGACGGGGACCTGCCAGCCCGAGGGCTGGGTGACGAAGGCGGTCATGCCGTCGAACACCGGCAGCTCGTAGCGGCCCTCGGGGTCGGTGCGGACGACGTCGCGGCCGTTGGAGACCGCGACACCCGCCACGCCCTCCTCGCCGTCGCTGCGGCCGTCGCGGTCGGAGTCCTCGAACACCGTGCCCCGCAGCGTGGCCGGCTCCGAGAGCCGGTCCGGGGACGAGATGGCGCCGACCTCGCGGACGACCTCCACGGACCCGACGTACGGCTCGGGCGCGGTGTCCGCGGCCGGGGCGGGGGCGGGGGCGGGGGCGGCGGAGGAGGACGCCTGCAGGGAGACGGTCAGGGCACCCGCGCCGACCAGCGCGGCCGTCGCGGCGGCGAGCGCGCGCCGGTGCCGCGACGGGGCGGCGGGTGGGGTGGTGGACGGGGACGCGGACGTGGGGGTGCTCATGGCGGTGGGGTGCCTCTCGTCGGCGGTCGTCGACCCCCGGCGGCGACCGCCGCAGGGGCCGCACCCCATGCTGTGCGGCCCCTGTGATGCCCCGGTGACGCCCGGCGGAAGACCGGGCGAACGTCACTGACCGCCGAAGACCTGCACCGCCGGGGAGTCCGCGTCGCCGAACGACCACGGCTGCCCGGTGGCCTCCAGCACCGACCACCACAGGTCCCCGTTCGGGTCGACCTGGTTGCGCGAGCTCACCGCGAGGTCGATGGGGATGTGCACGAACCGCCGCCGCCAGCGCCCCACGACCATGTTCGTGCGCCCCGCCATCGCCGCGTGCACCGCCGCGTGCGCCAGCCGGATGCAGTACACGGCGTCGTAGGGGTTGGCCGGGACGCTGCGGATGTTGTAGCTGGGGTCGATGTAGCGCATGTTGAGCTCCATGCCGTGCGCGGCGAAGTCCTCCGCGAGGCGGTCGCGCAGCAGCTTGCCGACGTCCTGCAGCCGCTTGTTGCCGGAGGCGTCGCGCGCCTCGTCGGCCTCGAAGAGCTCCTGGCCGGCGCCCTCGGCGACGACGACGACCGCGTGGCCCTGCTCCTTGACCCGCCGGCGCAGGTCGGCGAGGAAACCGCCCGGGCCGTCCAGCACGAACGGCACCTCGGGGATGAGGACGTAGTCGGCGTCGTTCTGCGCCAGCGCCGCGTAGCAGGCGATGAAGCCCGAGTGCCGGCCCATGAGCTTGACGACGCTGACCCCGTTGGGCGCGGTGCGGGCCTCGACCTTCGCCGAGCGGATGGAGCGGCTGGCCTCGGAGAACGCCGACTGGAAGCCGAAGCTCTGGTCGATGAAGGGGATGTCGTTGTCGATCGTCTTGGGGATGCCCACGACGGCGGTCTTCTGCCCCCGCTCGCGCAGCTCCGCGGAGATCTTCTGCGCGCCGCGCATCGTCCCGTCGCCGCCGATGACGAAGAGGATGGAGATGCCCATCCGCTCCAGGCAGTCGGCGATCTCCCCGGCGTCCTGCTGGCCCCGGGAGGTGCCCAGGATGGTGCCGCCCTCGCCGTCGATGCCGTCGACGACCTCCAGGTTGAGGTCCACCACGTCGTGGCCGTAGCTGGGGATGAAGCCCTGGTAGCCGTTGCGGAAGCCGTAGATGCGCCGCACCCCGTAGTGGGTGGTGAGCTCGGAGACCAGGCCGCGGATGACGTTGTTGATGCCCGGGCACAGCCCGCCGCAGGTGACGATGCCGACCCGGGTCTTGGACGGGTCGAAGAAGATGCGCTCGCGCGGCCCGCTGGGCTCCAGGCTGGGCAGCTCGGAGGTGGGCAGGTCGCGGCGCTCGAGCTTGGAGAGGGTGTCGTCGAAGAGCACCCGGTCGGTGGGCTGCACGTAGTGCTGGGTGGTGCGGCGCGCGTTGAGCCGCGGCGCCAGCGGGGAGTCCACCGTGCAGGGTCCGAGCTGCTCCACCGTGAAGTTCATCTGCGGGTTCGTGGCGCTGGCCATCCGATGTCCACCCTCGCTCGGCGTCCGGTACGGGGACATCGTGCCGGATGCGGGCGGTGGGCGGGCGGGCGGTGCCGGGGCGGCCCGGTGAAGATCACCGGGCGGCGGCGGCGATCGCGCCCTAGCGTCGGCGGCATGCCCGAGGACCTCTACACCGCCGTCGTGACCGCCACCCCCGGTGCGGCGCGCTCCTCCGACGACGCCCTGTCCGTCACCGTCTCCGAGCCCGGCGAGCTGGGCGGCAGCGGGGACGGCACCAACCCCGAGCAGCTGATGGCCGCCGCGCTCGGCAGCTGCCTGCTGGAGTCGCTGCGCATCGCGGCGAGCACCCGCGGCGCGAGCATCGACGACGCCTCCGTGGAGGCGCGGGTGACGCTCGCGTCGGCCTCCGGCCCCGGCTACACCGCGACCTACGCGCTGCAGGTGTCGCTGCCGGGCGTGGAGGACGCCGCCGGGGTGCTCGCCGAGGCGCAGTCGCTGTGCCCGTTCACCAAGACGCTGGACGCCTCGACCCTCGACGTGCAGCTCGCGGGGTCCTGAGCCCCCGCACCACCCGCGCCGCCGGGGCCCCGGGACGGCGCCGGGGCCCCGGGCGCCGGTCCAGGACCCCGGGCCCCCGGGACCTCAGCGCCGCCCGGGGGCGTCGTCGCGGGAGAGCCGCTCGAGCATGTCGTTGTAGGCGCGCAGCTCGGCGTCGCCGTCGCGCTCGGCCGCCCGGTCGCGGCGGCGGTCCTCCCGCGCGTCCGAGCGCGCCCACGTCACCGCCACGCCCAGCACCAGGAACAGCGTGGGCAGCTCGCCGATGCCCCAGGCGATGCCGCCGCCGCGCTGCTGGTCGGCGAGCAGGTCGCCGCCGAGGCCGAGGGCGCCGAACCAGCCCGGCGCCAGCACGGTGGTGCTCTGCATGAGGCCGACGCCGAAGAAGGCGTGGAAACCCATCGTCGCGAACAGCAGCAGCAGCCGCAGCGGGAAGCGGGGGCGGTCGGCGCCCGGGTCGACGCCGATGAGCACCGAGGCGAACAGGTACCCGGTGCCCAGGAAGTGGACCATCATCAGCTCGTGGCCGACGTGGGTGCGCAGCGCCACCTCGAACAGCGGTGAGTAGTAGAAGACGATGATGCTGCCGGCGAACAGGACGGCGGCCACCACGGGGTGGCCCACGACGCGCAGCCAGGTGGAGTGCACCAGGACCATCAGCCACTCGCGGGCGCCGCGGGAGCCGTCGCGGCGGGCGGGCAGGGTGCGCAGCGCGAGGGTGACGGGACCGCCGAGGACGAGCAGCGGCGGCACCGCCATCGTCAGCAGCATGTGCTGCACCATGTGCGCGCTGAAGGAGATCCGGCCGTAGGCGGCGGGGCCCCCGCTGGTCACCCACAGCAGCAGCACGCAGCCGGCCAGCCACGCCAGCGTGCGCCCGGCCGGCCAGCGGTCCCCGCGCCGGCGCAGCGCGCGCACGGCGAGGGCGTACCAGGTGGCCAGGCCGGCCCCGACGAGCAGCCACAGCAGGTCCGGTGCGGTCTCGGTGGCCCAGCGCAGCGGCGTGGACGGCGCCGGCACGGGCCGGCCCAGCAGCGCCTCGGCCGCGCTCGGGGTGCCCGTCACGTCCGGCACGGGCGGGGCGCTGCGGCTGAGGGCGACCCCGAGGCCGGTGGCCACCGCCATGACGAGCAGCTCGCCGGCGGCCAGCCGCGCGAGGGGCCCCCACCGCCCGGGTGCGGCCGCCAGGGCGGGGATGGTGCGGCGCCGGTGCGCCCAGCCGAGCACCCCGAGCGCGACGAGGGCGGCGGTCTTGGCCAGCAGGATCGCGCCGTAGGTGCTGGCCAGGCCCGACCAGCCGCCGAGGCGCACGGAGGCGTTGACGACGCCGGACAGCGCCACGGCGGCGAAGGACCACAGCGCCAGCGTCGAGTAGCGCCGCACGACCACGGCGGCGTCGGCGCGCCGGCGCCCGGAGCCCCCGGCCCCGGCGCGCGCGCCCGGCGCGTGGAGGGTGCCGGCGACCACGAGCAGGCCGGCCAGGCCCCCGACCCAGGCGGTGACGCCGACCAGGTGCAGGCCCAGCGACGTCACGGCGCTCTCGTGGGAGGCGGAGCCGGAGGCGTGCCCGGACAGCGACAGCGGCAGCAGGGCCCCCAGGGCCAGGGCGGTGGCGGCGGCGGTCCCGCCGTGGCCGGTGGCGGCCGCGGCGGCGGTGGCGGCGGCCGCGGCGAGCACGGTGGTGGCCAGCAGCGCCTGGCCCAGGTCGATCTGCTGCGCGAACTGCGCCAGCCCGGCACCGAAGCCGGGCGCACCGGGCGGGGAGCCCACCACGTCGGCGTAGGTGAGGACGAGCACGGCCAGGGCCGCCAGCGTCCACACCGCCCCCGCGGCCGCGGCGGTGCGCACGGCGCGCTCGAACGCCGCGGAGGGGTGCGGCAGGGCGGCGCAGGCCAGCAGCAGCGGGCCGGCGGTGAGGGCGGCGGCGAGGTCGTGCACGGTGCGGGCGGCGGGCAGGCCGTAGCGCACGAGGGCGCCGGGGTCCTGCAGCGCGCCGGGGTCGAGGGCCCCGGAGGCGGCCAGGCCGATCAGGGTGGCGAGCAGCGCCGCCGCGAGCCCGCCCGCGCCGAGGGCGACGAGGGCGCGGGATCCGGGGCGCTGCCCGGTGGGACGGGGGGGCGCAGGGGCAGCCACCTCCCCAGGGTAGGTCGCGGCACCGACGGCGCCGCCCGGCGGAGGGGGTGCGCCCTCAGGCGCTGAGGCGCCGGGTCGTGCCGGGCAGGCTGCCGGCGACCTCGACGTCGCACCAGACGACCTTGCCCACGGGGGAGACGTCGATGCCGTGCCGCTCGGCGAGGGCCTCGACGAGGAGCAGGCCCCGCCCGTTGAGCGCGTCGGGGTCGGGGTCGCGCCGCTGCGGGAGGCGGGTGTTCTCGTCGGCGACGCTGAGGCGGACCTGGCGGGCGGTGGCGGCCAGCGAGACGGCGACCTCGCTGCGGCCGTACAGGACGGCGTTGGTCACCAGCTCGGCGGTGAGCAGCAGCAGGGTGTCGACGCTGTCCTCGTCGAGGCTGCGCCGGGCGCACCAGTCCGCGACGAAGCGGCGGGCGCGCCAGGACGCGGAGGGGTCGGGGGGCAGCGTCACGTCGCTCTGGGCCGTCTCCACCGCGCGCATGCTCTCCCTCGTCAGGCTCCCGCTGCCCGCCGCGGGCGGCCGGGGGCGGACGTCGGAGCTCCCGGCACACCAAAGCTTGCAGCAACCAACTTGTTGCATGTAGCATTCATGTGCGAGCGTGCCGCCCGCCACCTTGCATGTCGGTCCACGACCGCGGAGCGTTACACGCCTGGCAACTCAGAGTGCCAATTCCTTCACTCACAGTGAAGCATGGGCCGAGGCACGACCACCTGGAGCACCATGACCCCCGAGCACCCGGCCACCGCGCCCCCCGCGCCGGAGCCCCCCGCCGCCACGACGGGCGCGGCGGCGCTGATGCGCCAGCTCAGCCGCCAGCACCGCGTGCTGCACGCGGTGAAGTCCACGCTCTCCCGCGGCGTCTCGGAAGCGGACAAGGCCTCCACGCTGCTGCTGGTCACCCTCGCCGAGCAGGGCCCCGTGCGCGCCGGCGCGCTCGCCGAGGCGGTGCACTCCGACCCCTCCACCGTCAGCCGGCAGACCGCCGAGCTGGTCGCGCAGGGCCTCGTCGAGCGCCAGCCCGACCCCGCCGACGGGCGCGCCTCCCGGCTGGCCGTGACCGCCGCCGGCCACGAGCGGGTGGCGTTCATCCACGCCAGGCGCCGCGCCCTCTTCGCGGAGGTGCTGCGCGACTGGGACGCCGGGGACGTCGACCGCCTCACCACCTACCTCAGCCGGCTCAACGACGACCTCGACCGCGTGCGCACCGAGGTCGTCGACGGCACGAGCCCGCTGCTGACCCCACCGTCCCCGGCCCCCACCGTCCCGGCCCCCGCGGAGGCACACCCGTGAGCAGCACCACCCCCACAGCAGCCGGCCACCCGCCGGCACCGGCAGGGCCGGCGCTCAGCCACCGGCAGATCATGGCCATCCTCAGCGGCCTGCTGCTCGGGATGTTCCTCGCCGCCCTCGACCAGACGATCGTCGCCACGGCGATCCGCACCATCGCCGACGACCTGTCCGGCTTCGACCTGCAGGCGTGGGCGACGACGGCGTTCCTCATCACCTCGACGATCTCCACGCCGCTCTACGGCAAGCTCTCCGACATGTACGGCCGGCGGCCGTTCTTCGTGGCCGCCATCGTGATCTTCGTCGTCGGCTCCGCGCTGTGCGGCATCTCCACGTCGATGTACGAGCTCGCCGCCTGGCGCGCCCTGCAGGGCCTCGGCGCCGGCGGCCTCATGTCGCTGGCGCTGACGATCATCGCCGACATCGTCCCGGCGCGGGAGCGGGCGAAGTACCAGGCCTACTTCATGGCCGTCTTCGGCTCCTCCAGCGTCCTCGGGCCCGTCGCCGGCGGCTTCTTCTCCGGCCAGGACACCATCCTCGGCCTCACCGGCTGGCGCTGGATCTTCTGGATCAACGTGCCGATCGGCATCGTGGCCCTGGCCGTCGTCCTGAAGAACCTCAAGCTGCCCAAGCGCACCTCGCACCACCGCATCGACTGGCCCGGCGCCCTGGCCCTCGTCCTGTGCCTGGTGCCGCTGCTCATCGTCGCCGAGCAGGGCCGCGAGTGGGGCTGGGGCTCCGGGCGCGCCCTGCTCTGCTACGCCGTCGGCGTCGTCGGCCTCGTCGCCTTCGTCCTCGCCGAGCGCGCCTTCGGCGAGGAGGCGCTGCTGCCGCTGCGGATGTTCCGGGGCCGGACCTTCGCCGTGGGCAGCCTGGGCAGCTTCATCATGGGCATGGGCATGTTCGGCGGCCTCGCCGTGCTGCCCCAGTACCTGCAGGTCGTCAAGGGCTCCACCCCGACCGAGGGCGGCCTGCAGATGCTGCCGCTGACGTTCGGGATCATGTCCGCCAGCGCGATCTGCGGTCAGATCATCAGCCGCACCGGCAGGTACAAGGTGCTGCCGGTCATCGGCTCCGCCCTCATGGCCCTGGCCCTGTTCCTGCTCTCCCTCATCACCGCCGACACGCCCGTCTGGCAGACCATGCTGATCATGGTCCTGCTCGGCTGGGGCCTCGGCGGCAACATGCAGCCGGTCATCCTCGCCGTGCAGAACGCCGCCTCCCCCCGCGAGATCGGGGTCGCGACGTCCTCGGTGACCTTCTTCCGCCAGATGGGCGGCACGCTGGGCACCGCGGTCTTCCTGTCGATCCTGTTCTCCACCCTCGGCCGCAACATCCAGGACGAGTACCGCGCCGCGTCCAGCACCTCCGCCTTCACCGGCGCGCTGGAGCAGGCCGGGCTGACCCTGCAGCAGCTGCAGGAGCGGCTGGTGCAGGCGCTGAGCAACACGCAGATCATCTCGGACCTGCCCGCGACGCTGGCGCACCCCTTCAAGGAGGGCTTCACCGACTCCACGAGCCTGATCTTCCTGGTGGCGGCCGGTGTCATGGTCGTCGGCCTGGTCGTCGTGGCCTTCCTGCCCAGCCTGCCGCTGCGGACCGGCGCGCCTCTCCAGCAGCCGGCCGGCGCCCCGGGTGCCGCACCGGCCGCGGCGGCGGGCCTGGCCGGTACCGCCGCCGCGCAGCCGCAGGAGG
>NZ_BAABIL010000016.1:0-9866 GCF_039542765.1 Kineococcus glutinatus | reverse complement strand
TCGCCCGCCGCGGCACCGGGCTGCGCGACGGGCTGCTGCGCTGCAGCGCACCGCTGGTGCGCTGAACCGACGCGCCGGGGTCCCCCGCCCGGGCGGGGCCCCGCGTCAGAGGAAGGTGACGTCCTGCGCCAGCAGCAGCTGCCCGGAGGAGTTCACCGTGTTCGTGGCGCGGCGCATGTACGCCTTCCACGCGTCGGAGCCGGACTCCCGGCCGCCGCCGGTCTCCTTCTCCCCGCCGAACGCGCCGCCGATCTCCGCGCCGGAGGTGCCGATGTTGACGTTGACGATGCCGCAGTCGGAGCCGTCGGCGGCGAGGAACCGCTCGGCCTCGCGCTGGTCGGCGGTGAAGATGCCCGACGACAACCCCTGCGGGACGTCGTTGTGCAGGGCGATCGCCTCCTCGAACCCCTCGTAGGTGAGGACGTAGAGGATCGGCGCGAAGGTCTCCTCGCGCACCACGTCGGCCTGCGCGGGCATCCGCACGATCGCGGGTTCGACGTAGCACCCGCCCGGCGCGCCCTCCACCTCGCGCCGGCCACCGCCGGCGAGCACCTCGCCACCGGCGGCGCGGGCGCGCCGCAGCGCCTCGTCGAAGCGGTCCCCGGAGGAGGCGTCGACCAGCGGGCCGACGAGCACGGCCGGGTCCAGCGGCGAGCCGATCGGCAGCCGCCGGTAGGCCGCGACGAGCCGCTCCAGCAGCGGTTCCGCGACCGAGGTGTGCACGATGAGCCGGCGCAGCGTCGTGCAGCGCTGCCCGGCGGTGCCGGCGGCGGCGAACACGATCGCGCGGGTGGCCAGGTCCAGGTCGGCGGAGGGCGCGACGACGGCGGCGTTGTTGCCGCCGAGCTCCAGCAGGCTGCGACCGAACCTGGCCGCGACCCGCGGACCCACCTCCCGGCCCATCCGGGTGGAACCGGTGGCGCTGACCAGCGCCACCCGCGGGGAGTCCACGAGCGCCTCCCCCACCGCGCGGTCGCCGAGCAGCAGGCCGTGCAGGCCCTGCGGCGCAGCGGTGTCGGCGATCGCCCGCGCCAGCAGCGCCGAGCACGCCAGCGCGGTGAGCGGGGTCTTCTCCGACGGCTTCCACACCACGGCGTCGCCGCAGACGAGCGCGATCGCGGTGTTCCACGACCACACCGCGACGGGGAAGTTGAACGCCGAGATGACGCCCACCACGCCGAGGGGGTGCCAGGTCTCCATGAGGCGGTGGCCGGGGCGCTCCGACGGCATGGTGCGCCCGTACAGCTGGCGGGAGAGGCCGACGGCGAAGTCGCAGACGTCCACCATCTCCTGCACCTCGCCGAGCGCCTCGGAGCGGATCTTGCCGGCCTCCAGGGCGACGAGGTCGGCGAGGTCCTCCTTGCGCTCGGCGAGCAGCCGGCCGAGCCGCTTGACGAGGCCGCCGCGCACCGGCGCGGGCGTGGTGCGCCAGGTGCGGAACGCCTCGTCGGCGGCGGCGACGACGCGCTCGACGTCACCGGCCCCGGCGGCGGGCAGCCGCAGCAGCTCCTCGCCGTTGAGGCAGGTGACGGCGGGCAGCCCTGCAGCCCCCGCGCGGGCCTGCAGCGCCTCCTCGGGCACCCCGCAGGCCCGCAGCGCCCGCAGCGCCGCGGCGCGCAGCTCGGCCGGCGGCGGCACGCGGGTGGCGCTCGTCGCGGGGCGGTCGTCGGTGCTGGTCATGCGGGGTTCTCCTGCGGGCGCTCGGTGCTCGGGGTCGGGTCCAGGGTGGTGGCGTCCAGGCGCAGCTGCGCGGCCAGGGCCCGCAGCGAGGCGTGCCGCTGCTGCGCGCAGTGCGCGACCGGGTCGGTGACGGGGCGCTGCAGCACCTCCGCCATCCACGCCTCGTCGCGCGCGCTGCCCGCCAGCGCGGTGTCCTTGGTGCCCTCGTCGGTGAGGTTGGACCGGAAGATGCCCGCCGCCGAGCGGGGCAGGAAGTCCTCGTAGACCACCGGGTCGCGCACCACGAGACCGGCGCGGACGAGGTCGTGCACGCTCGCGCCCGGATCGGCCGCGCCGCGGGCGCCGGGGAGGAGGCGGTAGGTGAAGACCCCGAACCCCCGCCGGTCCAGCTCGTCCTCGCTGCGGGGCAGCCGCTCGGCCCACACCCGGGCGGCGACGTCGGCGCGCACCCCGCCCGGCTCGGCCGCCAGCCGCCGGTCCACCTCGGCGACGGCCTCGTCGTGGGCGGCGCGACCGGCCGCGGTCAGCGCGATGCCGCGCGCCTCCACCTCCCCGAACCGCACCCGCAGCGCACCGGTGGTGACGCTGCCGTCGGCCTCGCGGAAGCGGCGAGGCTCCGACAGCGCGCGGAACGAGGTCTGGCGCAGCAGCACGTCGGGGCCGTCCCAGCGCGGTGGCCCCTGGATCTCGTCGATCATCTCGATGCCGCGCTCGGACATCCGCCGGTACAGCTCGTCGATGTCGAGCACGCGCGGGGTGAGGTGGTTGACGTGGGTGGAGGCGACCCCGCCGATGTCGGCGGCCACCGCGGAGACGCGGGACAGCTCCGCGTACCAGGCGCGGTCCACCGGTTCGGGGGACAGCTCGAACGCCGCGGTCGCCAGGCGCAGGTACTCCGCCGCCTCCCCGGCGGGCAGCTCCCCGGCGGCCTCCGCCCGCGCCGCCAGCTCCAGCAGCCGCGGCGGGAACAGGGTGCGCCGGGCGAGGAACGCCTCCAGCCGGGTCTGCAGGTCGGCGTCGAAGAACCGCCGGTCGTCGGCGACGAGGACGGAGGTGAAGACGCGGAAGGGGTTGCGCGCCAGCTCCTCCACCTCCAGCGGCCGGAACGCGGTGGAGACGACGGGCACGGAGCTGGCCGAGGCGTCGCGCAGGTCGTAGAAACCCACCGGGTGCATGCCGAACCCGGCGAACACCGCGGCGACCTGGCGCAGCTCCTCGCGGGTGCCGACGCGGATCGCGCCGTGCCGCTCCGCCGTGACGCGCGCGGCGGAGCCCAGGCGCTCGGCGGCGGCGCCCCGGCTGCGCAGCACGTCGGCGTTGACCTCCGTCGCCACCTGCACCAGCGTGGTGTAGGCGGGGACCTCGCGGCCGTACATCGCCGACAGGGAGCGGGCGAAGGCGGCCCGCAGCGCCCACCGCGGCACGGCAGCACCGCCCGGCACCGCGCCGGGCTCCGTCTCCTTCTCCGTCGTCGTCACCACGTCCTCCTCAGGCGCCCAGCGCGGTCAGGACCCGGTCGACGGCGGCCACGCCGGCGTCGAGCTCGGCGGCCTCGACGGTCAGCGCGGGGCGGAACCGCAGGCTGCGGGTGCCGCAGCCGAGGACGAGGACGTGTTCCTCCGTGCGCAGCCGTGCCACGACGGCGTCGCGCAAGGCGGTGTCCCGCAGCGTGAAGGCGCACATGAGGCCGCGGCCGCGGACGTCGGTGACGACGTCGTGGCGCTCGGCCAGCCCGGCGAGGCGGGCGCGCAGGTGCTCGCCGAGGACACCGGCGCGGGCGATGAGCCCCTCGGCCTCGATCACCTCCAGGACGCGGCGGGCGCGCACCATGTCGGTGAGGTTTCCGCCCCAGGTGGAGTTGATGCGGGAGCCGACGCGGAACACGTTGTCGGGCACCTCGTCGACGCGGCCGCCGGCCATCACGCCGCACACCTGCGTCTTCTTGCCGAAGGCGACGACGTCGGGGGTGAGGTCGAGCTGCTGGTACGCCCAGGCGGTGCCCGTCATCCCGCAGCCGGTCTGCACCTCGTCGACGACGAACAGCGCGTCGAAGGAGTGGCACAGCTCCTGCAGCGCGCGGAGGAACCGCGGGCGGAAGTGGTGGTCGCCGCCCTCGCCCTGGATCGGCTCGACGATGGCGCAGGCGATGTCGTGCGGGTCGGCCTCGAACGCGGCGCGGGCGGCGGCCAGGGCGGCGCGCTCGCGCTCGGCGACGTCCACGCCGGAGGCGGTGTAGGGGGCGGGGATGCGCGGCCAGCCGAACGTCGGGAACCGCGCGACCTTGACGGGGTCGGTGTTCGTCAGCGACATCGTGTAGCCGCTGCGGCCGTGGAAGGCGTGCTCCAGGTGCAGGACCTTCGCGCCGAGGGCGGGGTCGAGGCCGTGCGCCTCGTTCCAGCGGGACTTCCAGTCGAAGGCGACCTTGAGGGCGTTCTCCACGGCGAGGGCCCCGCCCTCGACGAAGAACAGGTGCGGCAGCGCCGGGTCGCCGAGGACGCGGGCGAACGTCTCGACGAAGCGGGCCATCTCGACGGTGTAGACGTCGGAGTTGCTCGGCTTGTTGAGCGCCGCGCGCAGCAGCTCGGCGCGGAACGCCTCGTCACCGGCGAGCGCGGGGTGGTTCATCCCGAGCGCGGAGGAGGCGAAGAACGTGAACAGGTCCAGGTAGCGGCCGCCGTCGCGGGCGTCGACGAGGGTGGCACCGCGGGAGGCGGCGAGGTCGAGGACGAACTCGAAGCCGTCGGCGAGCAGGTGGCGGCCGATGACCTCGTGGACCGCTGCGGGGGCGAGCGCGGCGCGGGGAGCCACCACGTCGGCGGGGTGCTCGGCGATCTGCGTCATGGCAGCAGCGTAAGCCGAAGACTTCCGGCACAACAAGCCATCGACAGGAAGTCCTACGGCCAAACTGACCGAACGACGTCATTCCACCGGCGCATCACTCCGCGGGCGGGATCCGGTCCGCGAAGGCCACGCTGCGCCGCTCGAAGGAGGTGCTGAGCACGACGGTCGTGCGGGTCCGCACGTTCGCGGTGGCGCGGATGGCCGCCAGCAGCTCCTCCAGCGCCCGCGGGGACGCCACCCGCACCAGCAGCAGGTAGCTCTCCTCCCCCGCCACCGAGTAGCACGCCTCGATCGCCGGCAGCGCCGTGAGCCGCTCGGGGGCGTCGTCCGGCTGCGCGGGGTCCAGCGGGGTGATGGCGACGAACGCCGCCAGCGGCAGGCCCAGCGCCTCGGGGTCGACGTCGGCGGAGTAGCCCCGGATCGCACCGCGCGCCTCCAGGCGGCGCACCCGGGCCTGCACCGCCGAGACGGACAACCCGGCCGCCGCGGCCAGCGTCGTCAGCGTCGCCCGCCCGTCCTCCGCCAGCACGTGCACCAGCAGCCGGTCGATGCCGTCGTCGAGGACCTCAGCCACGGACGGAGGCTAGCGGGCCGCGTCCGGGACGAGGGCCGGACGCGGCGGCGCCGCGGCGGGAGAGGTCCGCCGCGGCGCCGTCGGGATCGTGGGATCAGTACGGGCAGGTGCTGCGGTACTCGCTGATCGCCAGGCTCGCGGCGGGCGCCGGGCACAGGAACTGGTCGTAGCGGGTGTCGTCGTCGACGAACCGCTTGAGCCAGGAGATGGAGTACGACGCGATCGTGGTGTCGGAGGTGTTCGGGGCGAAGTGGCTGGCCCCGCGCAGCTCCAGGTACGCCTTGTCCGTGGTGGCCGGCAGCGAGGCGTAAAAGGGCTCGGAGTGCGACGCCACCGGCGCCACGGAGTCGTTCTGCGCACCGATGACGAGGGTGGGGGTCGTCACCTCCGGCCAGGTCTTGTCCAGGTTCCACGGCGTCATCGGGATGATCGCCTGCAGGGACGGGTCGTCCTTCGCCGCCTCCAGCGACCCCCCGCCGCCCATGGAGTGGCCCATCACGGCCAGCCGGGTGGCGTCGATCCGGGTGCGCACGCCGCTGCTGGTCGTCAGGTAGCGCAGGGCCGCCCGCAGCTGGTCACCGCGGGAGCTGGGCCGGTCCGACGTCGTGAGGGTGTCGATGGTCATGACGACGAACCCCTGCGAGGCCAGCCGGGGGCCGAGCCAGGCGATGCTGGACTGCCGGGCGGTGTAGCCCGGGGAGATCACCACGGCGCCGAAGGTGCCCGCGGTCGTGGTCGTCGGGTAGTAGATCGTGCCGCCGCCGAACCCGGAGACCGCGAAGCGCGACACGGTGGTCTGCGAGGTCGCGAACGAGCCGCGGGTGGCCTCGATGCTGGCGCGGGTCGGCGCCGGGCCGCGCTCGTAGGGGTTGGTCGCGGCGGAGGCGGGCGCCTGCACGCCGAGCAGCGACGAGGCGGCGACCGCCGCGGCGGCGAGGGGCAGGCCGAACCTGCGGGCGAGGAGCTTCACGGGGTCCCTCCACGGGGCGAGGAGTCGGAAAGCGGTGCCCGGCGCCGGACGGCTGGAACTCTAGGGTTGCCCTACCGATCGGTCAAGCAATTCTGGCGCCCGGTGGGCGCGGATACCCTCCGGCCGTGGACAGGCCGGAGGAGACGTCGTGACGCAGACCCCGGACGCGGGCGGCGCACCGAAGGAGGACGGGCGCCGGTTGCGCTACCGCCACCGGCGCGAGGAACTGCGGCAGGCGGCCACCGAGCACGCCCTGGAGCACGGCATCGCCTCCCTCTCGCTGCGCACCGTCGCCGAGACCGCCGGCGTCAGCCACGCCACGCTGGTGCACCACTTCGGCACCAAGGAACGCCTCGTCGCCGAGATCGTCGAGGAGGTCCTCACCCGGGCGTTCAGCTCCCCCGGGCTGGTCGCCGGCGACGAGGACCCGCTGCGCGCCCTGTGGCGGCACGCCACCTCCGAGCGCGGCCTGCGCTCCCTGCGCCTGTTCGCCGCCGTCACCGGCCACGCCCTGCACGACCAGCCGGAACTGGCGGCCGCGGTGCGCCGCTCGCTGGACGAGCGCACCGCGCTGCTCACCACCGGGCTGCGGCGCGCGGGCTGCCCCGCCGCGGAGGCGGCGCCGCTGGCGACCCTCGCGCTGGGAGCCATGCGCGGCCTCGTCGCGGACCTGCTCGTCACCGGCGACCGCGCACGCGTCGACGCCGCGGTCGAGGTGCTGCTGGCCGACCTGGCGCGGCGGGCCGCCACCTGGCGGGCACCTTAGGATCACGGGCCCGTGGAACCCTGGGGAGCCCGGTTGTACGGCGATCCGTGCACGCGGTGCGCGTGGTCCTGGTCCGGCGACGCCGCGGCCGACATCGCCTACGTGCGCGAGGTGCCCGCACGCTACGCGCGGCTGCTGACCGGTCGGGCGGGCACCGAGCGCCACCCGGACCTGGGCTGGTCGGTGACCGGGTACGTGTGCCACGTCGGGGACAACCTGCGCCAGTGGGCCGAGCGGGTCGCCGGCGTCCTGCGCGGGGGCGATCCGCGCGTGGCCGGCTACGACCCCGACGCGCTGGCGGCGGCCCGCGGCTACGAGCGGACGTCCCTGCCCGCGGCCCTGTGGTCGCTGGAGCGCAGCGCGGCGGCGTGGGTGCAGGTGCTCGGCGAGGCCGTGGCGGCCGGCGTCGTCCTGCAGCACGCCACGCGCGGGCCGCAGCCCGCCGCGGACGTCGCCGGCAACAACGCCCACGACGCCCACCACCACGAGTGGGACGTCCGGCGCAGCCTGGCCGCCTCCGCGGCGCCACCGGAGGTCTAGGGGTTCCCGGCCGGCCCGGCCTCGGGTGGGCGCGGGCGGTCCTGCGGGTGCGCCCGCACCGCCAGGAGGGCGACGTCGTCCTCCGCCGACGGGGCGAGCTCGGCGATGAGGGCGTCGCAGAGCCCGGGCAGCGGCAGCTCCGCGAGACGGGCCCCCGCCTCCACCAGCCGGCGCAGGCCCTCGTCCAGGGTCTCACCGCGGCGTTCCACCAGCCCGTCGGTGTAGAGCACCACCGTCGCGCCCGGGTGCAGCGCCTCCGCGTGGTCGCTGCGGGGGACGTGCGGGAGCAGGCCGAGCATCAGGTCCTCGGGGCGGCTCAGCAACCGGGCGGGCGCACCGGGCTGCAGGAGCAGCGGCGGCGGGTGGCCGGCGTTGGACCAGCGCAGGGTGCGCAGGCCCGCCGCCGACTCCTCCGGGGCCTGCTCGACCCGCGCGAGGACCGCCGTCGCCAGCGTCGTCGACCCCAGGTCGGCGAGGGCCTCGTCGAGGGCGGTGAGGACCTCCGCCGGGGAGCGGCCGAGGGCGTGGGCGATGCCGCGCAGCGTGTTGCGCAGCTGCCCCATGGCCGCCGCGGCGAAGCGGTCGTGCCCGGTCACGTCACCGATGACGAGGTGGGTGGCCCCGTCGCGGGAGGGGAAGGCGTCGTACCAGTCGCCGCCGACGTGGGCCTCCTGCGCCGCGGGCACGTAGCGCGCCACGACGTGGAGGTGGTCCGGCTGCGGCGGATCGGTGAGCAGGGAGCGCTGCAGGGTCTCCGCCAGGGTGCGGGTGGCGCTGGCCCGCTGCCGTTCCGCCTCCAGCCGCCGCACCCGTTCCAGCGCCTGGGCGCACTGGGCGGCGACGGCCTCCAGCAGCTCGGTCTCCTCGGCGCCGAAGACCTGCGGCTGCGCCCAGCCGAAGGCCACGGCGCCGAGCGGGCGACCCGCGGCGCGCAGCGGCAGGGCGGCCCACGCCCGCAGGCCCGCCGTGCGCACCGCCTCCGCCCCCACCGCGGGGACCGGGGCGGCCCGCGAGGCGTCGGGCACGAGCACCCGCGCGCCGCGGGCGGCCGCGGCGACGGCGAGGGGGGAGTCCGCCGGCAGCAGCCCACCGTGCAGGGCCGAGCGCTCCCCCAGGCTGTCGGCCAGTTCCAGCCGGTCGTCGTCGCGGACGGTGCCGACGAGCACCGCGGTGGCGCCGACGGTGGCTCCCGCGCGGCGGAAGAGGACCTCGAGCAGGTCCGCGCTCGTCTCGGTCGCGGCGAGCTCGGAGGCCAGGGCGGCCAGCCCGGCCAGCCGGCGGGCGGTGCGGCGCTGCTGCTCCCCCACCTCGCGCAACCGGGCGTTGGCGCTCTCCAGCTCCCGGGTGCGGGCGAAGAGGTCGGACTCGACCTGCGTCACCCGCTCCCGCCAGCGGCTGCCCCGCGCCGCCTCCAGCCGGGCCTCGTCGCGGTCGCGCACGTACTCGGTGATGTCGTCCGACCGGTGCAGCAGGAGCACGACCCGCCCCCGCTCGTCGAGGACGGGGACGTTGCGGGGGCTCCAGTACCGCTCGACGTAGCCGCCGTCGGGCATCGGGATGTCGTACTTGGTGACGGGCATCAGGTCCGGCCGGCCGGTGTCGCGGACCCGCTCCAGGGACTCGCGCAGCATCCGGATGCCCTCCGCCGCCGGGTCGTCGGGGGCGGCCGGGAAGACGTCGAAGAGGTTGCGCCCGACGGTGTCCTCGAGAGTGGTGGCGGTGGCCTCCAGCCGCGCCCGGTTGGCGTGCACGATGACGAAGTCTGGGGTGAGGAGCAGGAACGGTGCGGGCGCCTCGTCGAAGACCTTCGCGAAGTCCACCTCCGGCAGCCCGCCGGTCCCCCCGCCGACCACCCCGTCGACCACCCCGTCCCCCTCCCGTCCCGGACGCCCACCCCCGCGTGCCACCACGGCCGGGGCCGTGGTCCAGACAACCAGCGACGGCGACGGCGGGCGAGCGGGGAGGCGGCGCCACCCGGCCGCCCCGACGGCGCGACCGGCCCCCTAGGCGTTCCGGCCGCGCGCCGCGACCGGCCAGCGGTCCACGACCGCACCGGAGGCGGTGACGACGAGCTCGTCGGCGAGGTTGACGGCCGCGCACACGTGGTTCGGCGCCACCCGCAGCAGCGCGCCCAGCTCCGGCAGCGGCTCCCCCGCGGGCCAGCCGATCGTGGCGTGGTGCTCGGAGAGGGCGACCACCCGCGCCCCGGGGTGGTCCGGCAACCGCCCGTACCCGCTGGCCCAGGCGGGCCGGTCGGCGCCGAGGACCTTGCTGCCGGCGTCGACGACGACCTCGCGGCCGTGGCGGCTGACGACGGTGGCGGCCGCGGTGAGCGCGACGTCCGACCAGCCGGCCACGCCGAGCTCGACCTGCTGGGCGTCGTGGAAGGCGTACACCCCCGGGCGCACCTCGCTGAGCGCGCCGGTGGCGGCCAGGTCGGCGGTCGGGGTGGAACCGCCGCTGCGCACCCCGCCCGGCACGGCCGCCGCCCGCAG
>NZ_BAABIL010000015.1:0-4021 GCF_039542765.1 Kineococcus glutinatus | reverse complement strand
CGCGCAGCCGCGGCACGAGCTGGGCGACGTCCTGGGCGGCCGCCGCGCCCGGGTCGGCGAAGGTCCCCAGCAGCAGGCGCCGGTCGATGCGGAAACCCGGCACCCGTGCGAGGCGGGAGCTGAGGGTGCCGTAGGCCGGCACGGGGTCGAAGCCGCGCCCGCCCACCGCCGTGGCCGCCACCGCCGGCCCGTCCAGCACGATGCCGTGCTCGGCCGCGACCCGCCGCAGCAGCACGGGGTTGAGCACCACCCCGGGGGCGAGGTGGATCTCGTAGTCGTCGCGGGCCGTGCCCACCGGCCGCAGCCCGCAGCGGCGCAGCAGCACGGGGGCCCGCGGCGGCACGGCACCGGCCGCGGCCGGGGTCCACGTGGCCACGCCCACGGCGAGGCAGGCGGTCTCCAGGCCGTGCTGCTCGCGCAGCTCCTCCACCCGCACGTGCACCTCGCGGGCGCGGCGGCGCGCGTCGGCGAAGGCGGCGGGTTCGCGCACCAGGCCCGACAGCCGGGCGGGGCGGCCGGCCAGCAGCTGGGCGAGGCCGGAGGGGTGCGCGGTCGTCAGGTCCAGGGCGCCGCCGCCGCCGTCGGGGCAGTGCAGCAGGCCGGTGGGGCCACCCGCGGCGGCGAGCTCGTCGAGCCAGGCGGGGAGGACCTCGGCCAGGCGCTCGGTCGCGGCGGCATCGGGGGAGGTCACCGACACACCCTAGGGTCTGTCCCCCGGCGCGATCCTGGGCCTGGGGGGAACGGCGCCGATCCCCCGGGTGGTCTCGGCGGGCGCCGCCAGGAGCGGGGCCGGGTCGCCGGGGGGCACCTGCGCGCTCGTGCGCGCCAGCACGATGACGGTGACGTCGTCGCGGACCCGGCCGCCGCTGTGCCGGCGCGCGGCCTCCAGGACGGCGTCGACGACGTGCTGCGGCGCCAGGTCGCCCACCTCGTGGAGCACCGCGACGACGCCCTCCACCCCCAGCTCCTCGCCACCGGCGGGGGGGCGGGCCTCGACGAGGCCGTCGGTGAAGGCCAGCAGGGCCGCCCCGGCCGGCAGCCGCACGGTCCCGGTGTGCCAGGCGTCCGGGTCGTCCCCGTGCAGCCACGACAGCAGCGGCCCGGTGACGTCGAGGGAGTCGACGACGCGCACCCCGCCGTCGCCCCCGGGTGCCACGACGAGGGGCGGGGGGTGCCCGGCGTTGGCGTAGCGCACCACGCCCGAGGCGGGGTCGAGCACCGCGACCAGGCAGGACGCGAAGCGCTCGGCCTCCTCGGCGAAGACGCGGGCGGCGACCCCGAGGGCCACGTGCGGGCGGGGGTCGAGGTGCAGGCTGCTCTCCAGGGCCCGCTTGACCTGCATGGCGACGATCCCGGCGCGGGCGCCGTGCCCGGACACGTCGGCGACCAGCGCCGCCAGGGAGCCGTCGGGCAGGGCGATGACGTCGTACCAGTCACCGGCCAGGACGCCCTCGGCCGGCCGCAGCGCCGCCGCCGACGTCCAGCCCGGCACCCGCGGCGCAGGGTGCGGCTCCAGCTGGGCGCGGACCTCCACGACGAGGGGCTCGCCCTGCTCCAGGGCCTCCCGGGAGGCCACCGAGGCGGCGAGCTCGTCGAGGATGCGCCGGCGCATGGCCTCGGCGGCGGCGGCGACGTCGGCCAGCTCCGGGGGCCCGTCCACCTCGACGGGCACCTGCAGGTCGCCGCTGCTGACGCGCAGCAGGCGCTCGCGGGTGCGGCTCAGCGGCAGCAGGATCCAGCGGCGCACGAGGAGCAGGACGGTGGGCACGAGGAGCAGCGCCAGCCCGGCGACCACGCCCTGCTGCACCTGGAGCTGGTCGGCGGCGTCGCGGCTGGCGGCGATCGCGTCGCGCTGCCCCTCCTCGGTGAGGCGCTGCACGCGCTCGGCGGCGTCGAGCACGCGGTCCAGGCCGGGGGCGTCGGCGCGGATCCGCACGAGCCGGCCGGCCTCGTCGCGGTCCTCGCGCGACCGGGCCGCCACCTCGGGATCGGTGGTGATCTTCACGGCCAGGATCTCCGCGATCATGTGCCCGGTGGCGACGCGGATCTCGGGTTCGTCGGCCGGCAGCTCGGCGCTGAGCGCGTCGAGCGCGGCGTCCATGGCGGCGCGGTGGCGCTCGCTGTCGGCCAGCCGCTGCGCGCTGCCCGTGACGAGGTAGTCGCGCTGGGCGTGGTGCCAGCGGGCCAGGGCGTCGCTCACCTCGTCCTGGCGGTGGAGCAGGGCGCGCCAGGAGTCGAGGCGGGCGTTGAGCTCGCCGTCGCGGCTCTGGCCGGTGACGACGACGCCGAGGAGGACGACGCCGAGGACGAGGACGACCGCGGCCAGGGCGCTGACGCGGGTCTGCAGCGTCACGCGCCGAGGCCGTCGCCGTAGCCGGACCACACCCCGTCCTCCCGCCGCCGGGCGCCCGCCCGTCCCGTCCGAGGCCTCGCCGACGACGCGGTCGACACGGCGCGGAACTCCCTGAGTGCGCAGCGTATCCGGGCGGCGGGGCCCGCGGAGTGCGCCCGGGGCCCCGGGGCGGTAGGAACTCGGGAGTGGCAGCGGATGGGGAGCGGACCGGGGGCGCGGGCGCCCGCACGTCGGAGCGGGCGGGGTGGCCGGCGGGGCTGCTCCTCGTGCGGCACGGGGAGAGCACGGGCAACCTCGCCGACCGCGCGGCGCACGAGGCCAGCGCCGAGGAGCTGGAGCTCACCGAGCGGGACGCCGACGTGCCCCTGTCCGAGCTGGGGCACCGGCAGGCGCGCGCGGTGGGCCGGGAGCTGGCCGCGCAGGTGGGCCGCGGGGAGGTGGGGGCACCGGGCGTGGTGCTCAGCTCGCCGTACCGCCGGGCCCGCGACACCGCCGCGGGGGTGCTGGCGGGGTCGGGGCTCGACGTGCCGCTGTGCCTGGACGAGCGGCTGCGCGAGCGCGACCTCGGCTGGTGGGACGGCCTGACGGGGCGGGGCGTGCGGGCCCGCTACCCGCAGGAGTCCGCCCGGCGGGACCGGCTGGGGAAGATGTACTACCGGCCCCCCGGCGGGGAGAGCTGGTGCGACGTGTCGCTGCGGGTGCGCAGCCTGCTGCGGGACCTGCGCCTGGACCACGCGGGCCGGCGGGTGCTCGTCGTCACGCACCAGGCCGTGATCATGAACTTCCGCCTCGTCCTGGAGGACCTCGGCGAGGAGCGGCTGATGGAGCTCGACCGCCGCGAGCCGCTGGCGAACTGCTCGGTGACGGCCTACGACGGCGACGCCGACGGCATGGCGCTGCGCTTCGCGGGCAGCACGGCGTGGGTGCGGCGCCGCGACGAGCCGGTGACGGACGACCCGGTGGACGACGACCGGCTGGGGGCCGACGACCGCCACGGCACCGGGCGGGGCGGGGGTGCCCGGTGAGCGGGCCGGCGGACGGCACGACCACGACGGCGACCACGACGGCGACCACGGTGACCACCGCGGCGCTGCGCGGCTGGCCGCTGCCGGCGCCGGGCGGCACCGCCGGCAAGGAGGACCGCGGCCGGGCCCTGGTGGTGGGCGGCAGCACCCGCACGCCCGGGGCGGTGCTGCTGGCCGCGGAGGCGGCGGTGCGCTGCGGGGCGGGCAAGCTGCAGGTGGCCACGACGGCGAGCACCGCGGTGCCGCTGGCGGTGGCGCTGCCCGAGGCCATGGTGCTGCCGCTGCCGGAGGCGCCCGGCGGTGCCGTCGACGCCGGCGGGGACCTGGCGGAGCTGGCGGAGCTGGTGTCCGGGGCCGACGCCGTCCTCGTGGGGCCGGGGCTCGTCGACGTGGACCGCAGCCGGGCGCTGGTGGTGGCGCTGCTGCCGGCGGTGACGGGCGCGCTCGTGCTGGACGCGCTGGGGCTGGCGGTGCTGACGGCCGACCCGGCGGCGCTCGGGGAGCGGGCGGCGCGCACGGTGCTGACGCCGAACCCGACCGAGCTGGCGCTGACGCTGGGGGCGGAGCCGGCCGAGGTGTCGGCGGACCTGGCGGGCGCGGCGCGGGAGCTGGCCCGGCGCACGGGCGCGACGGTGGCCGCCGG
>NZ_BAABIL010000014.1:0-11948 GCF_039542765.1 Kineococcus glutinatus | reverse complement strand
CCCGCGCGCACGGCGTCGTGGGCCAGGCGGCGGCCGCGCCAGCCGACGCCCGGGCACCCGGCGGTGTCGCGGGCCTCCAGCAGCGCCGCGCCCACCAGGGAGGCGGACTTCAGGAAGGCCCGCAGCTCCCGGGCGCGCTCGTCGCCGGCGGCGCTCCAGAAGGGGTGCGCCGAGGCCGTTGCCGGCGCCATCGTGGCGGCCAGCACGAGCGCCGACAGCCGCGGGGCGCGGCCGAGCGCGAACAGGGCACCGGCACCGGCCATCGCCGCGCCGTTGACGCGCACCAGCAGCTCGGGGTCGTCGGGCAGGCCCAGCGGCCCGGCCACGGCGCCGGCGACCGGCTCGGCCTGCGGGGCCAGCTCCCGGGCGCGCCGCAGCTGGTCGACGCCGCACGCGACGAAGTAGCCGGCGATGAGGGGACGGGCCACGCGGCGCACGAGAGTCATGGGCACTGCCTACCGCACGGCGACGATCACCGCACGTCCTCCCCGGGCGGCGCCGCCGCGGGCGGGCGTCGGTGGCCGGTGGCAGGCTTGCGCGCGTGTGCGGGAGGTACGCCCTCAGGACGGGGGCCGCGGATCTGGCCGGGGAGTTCGACGTCGACGAGGTCGCCGTGGGCGGCGGGGACGGCGCGCCGGGCTGGGCGCCCGGCTTCAACGTCGCGCCGACGACGTCGCCGCCCGTGGTGCTGGAGCGGGTGCCCCGCGAGGACCCGGACGGGCCGCCGGTGCGCCAGCTGCGCCGGCTGCGCTGGGGGCTCGTGCCGAGCTGGTCCAAGGACGCCTCCGGCGCGGCGCGCCTGATCAACGCCCGCGCGGAGACGCTGCTGGAGAAGCCGTCCTTCGCCAAGGCCGCCCTGGCCCGCCGCTGCCTCGTGCCGGCCGACGCCTGGTACGAGTGGCAGCGCAGCCCGGTGGCCCGCACCGACAGCGGCAAGCCCCGCACCCAGCCCTTCGCGGTGCACGCGCGCGACGGCTCCCGGCTGGCGCTGGGCGGCGTCTACGAGTTCTGGCGCGACCGCTCCCGCCCCGACGACGACCCGGACCGCTGGCTGGTGACGTTCGCGATCATCACCAAGGAGGCCGAGCCGGGGCTGGACCGGCTGCACGAGAGGATGCCCCTGGTCCTGCCGCCGGAGCTGCGCGACGCCTGGCTGGAGCCGTCCCGCGACGACGCCGACGGGGTGCGCGAGGTGCTCGAGGCGGTGCCGGGCGACCTCTTCGACACCGTGCTGGACGCCCGTCCCGTGCCGCGCCGCGTCGGTGACGTGCGGGTGCAGGACGCCGGCCTGCTGGACGAGGCGCCGGCGGCGGAGCTGGAGGGTGTCGTCGACCTGCGCACCGGCGAGCTGCTCGGGGCCTGAGCGGTGGCGCCCCGGGCGATCGCGCCGGGGGCGGAATGGTGCGCGGTGCCGCGGGCGTTCGGATGGTCATGCTGCTGGCACCCGCCCCGCGGGTCGCGCTCCGGCCGGCGCGGGGGGTCCCCTCCCCGCCGGGGGGCACGCGACCGGCCCGAGGCCCCCTCCCCGCCTCTCCCACCGCGCGCGGCCGGCTGCGCCCGTGCGGCTCCGCCCGCGCCCGCGCCCGGGAGCGACTAGGCTCGTGGGTGATGACAGAGCAGACCTCCAGGGCACCGTCGGAGGAGACCGCGGACGAGCGCGCGGCCCGCTTCGAGCGTGACGCGCTGCCCTTCCTCGACCAGCTGTACTCCGCCGCCCTGCGGATGACGCGCAACCCGGCGGACGCGGAGGACCTGGTGCAGGACGCCTTCGCCAAGGCCTACGCGGCGTTCCACCAGTACGCGCCGGGCACGAACCTCAAGGCCTGGCTGTACCGGATCCTGACGAACACGTACATCAACACCTACCGCAAGAAGCAGCGCGAGCCGCAGCAGTCGCACTCCGACGAGATCGAGGACTGGCAGCTCGCCCGCGCGGAGTCGCACACCTCGTCCGGGCTGCGCTCGGCCGAGACGGAGGCGCTGGACCACCTGCCCGACTCCGACGTGAAGCGGGCCCTGCAGCAGGTGCCCGACGACTTCCGGATGGCGGTCTACCTCGCCGACGTCGAGGGTTTCGCGTACAAGGAGATCGCCGAGATCATGGGGACCCCGATCGGGACGGTCATGTCCCGCCTGCACCGGGGGCGCCGGCAGCTGCGCGACCTGCTGGGCGACTACGCCCGCGAGCGCGGCATGGTGGCCACCACCGGCGGCACCGGCGGCAAGGGTGGTGCGGCGTGAGCGGCGGGCTCGAGGCGCCCGGGGGTGCGGTGCCCGGTCGCGACGAGGTGTGCCGGGAGGTGCTGCAGCGGGCGTTCGAGTACATCGACGGTGAGCTGGGCGCCCTGGACTGCGACCGCATCAAGCAGCACCTCGTGGACTGCGCCTCCTGCATGGAGGAGTACACGAGCAGCGAGCACCTCAAGGCGCTCATCCGCCGCAGCTGCGCGTGCGACTCCGCGCCGATCGAGCTGCGGGCGAAGGTGCTGCTGCGCATCACCGAGGTGCGGACCGGCTTCAGCGTCTGAACGGGGCGCGGACGCGGCAGAGGGCCCGGGAGCAGGTGCTCCCGGGCCCTCTGCCGCGTCCGGCCGGTGTCCCGGCCGGAGCCGTCTCAGGCGTTGGGGCGGTTGCCGTGGTTGGCGGCGTTGCCCTTGCGCGAACGGCGCTTGCGGCCTCGCTTGCTCATGGGTGCTCCTCTCGCTCGCTGGTGCTGGTGCCATGGTCCCACGACCGGCGCCCGGGCCCGACCGCGGCCGGGCCGGGGTGCCGGGCCGGGGTGCTGGGCCGGGGTGCTGGGCCGGGCGGGGGGTGTGCGGTCAAGGTGTGCGCCGGGGCCGCCGATCACGTCGTGGTGACCCTCCTCGACGCCGGCGCCGGCCTGACCGTCGTCCCGTACCTGCAGGCGCTGGCGCAGCTGCGCGGCTCCGACCTCCACCTCAAGGCGGGCTCGCCGCCGCGGGTGCGCATCGACGGGCGGCTGCGCGCGCTGCAGGCCCCCGTGCTGACCGCGGAGGACACCGAGCTCATGCTGCACGAGGTGCTGCGCGCCGACCTGCGCGAGGAGTTCGCCCGCACCAACGAGGCCGACTTCGCCTACAGCCCCCCGCAGGGGGGTCGCTTCCGCGTCAACGCCTTCCGCCAGCGCGGCAGCGCGGCCCTGGTGATGCGCCGCGTCGCGGTGGGCGCCGTGCCGCTCGCCTCGCTGGGGGTGCCGGCCGTGGTGGAGCGCCTCGCGCTGGAGCCGCGCGGCCTGCTGCTCGTGACGGGGCCGACCGGCTCGGGCAAGACGACGACGCTGGCGGGGATGATCGACCACGTCAACTCCACCCGCGAGTGCCACATCGTGACCATCGAGGACCCGATCGAGGTCCTGCACGAGGACAAGCTGTCGATGATCAGCCAGCGCGAGGTGCGGCTGGACACCCGCGACTTCGGCACCGCGCTGCGCGCCGCGATGCGCCAGGACCCCGACGTCATCCTGGTGGGCGAGATGCGCGACCAGGAGACGGTGAAGGCGGCGCTGTCGGCGTCGGAGACGGGTCACTTCGTGATGTCGACGCTGCACACGATCGACGCCGCCGAGACGATCAGCCGGATCATCGACTTCTTCCCCCCGCACGAGCAGAAGCAGGTGCGCCTGGCGCTGGCGGGCGCGCTGCGCGGCATCGTCTGCCAGCGGCTGGTCCCGCGGGCCGACGGGCAGGGCCGCTGCGTGGTCATGGAGGTCTGCGTCAACACCGGCCGGGTGGCCGACGCCATCGCGGACCCGGACAGGACGCACCACATCACCGACCTCGTCAAGGAGGGCGGCTTCTACGGGATGCAGTCCTTCGACCAGCACCTGGTGGCGCTGGTGCGGGACGGGGTCGTGACCCTGGAGGACGCCTCCCAGGCGGCGAGCAACCCGCACGACCTGCTCGTGGAGCTGCGCCGCCTGGGCCTGGTGACCTGAGCCCGGGGTGGCAGGTCCGCGCCGGCCGGTCCCGGCGGGGACCTCACGCGCGGCGTGCGGCCGGTTGCTCGCGGTAGGAGCTGTCCCAGACGCCGGCGTCGCACCAGCCCCCGGCGCGGCGGCTGTCGGCGCCCCACCGCCACGCGGCGGGGCCGAGGAGGAGCAGGAAGAGCAGCAGCACGATCTCCATGCCCCGAGCCTGCTCGGGCCGGCGGACCGCCACGAGTGGCAGGAAAGCCCCTTTTCGTCCAGATCCTGCCAGTCGTGCGGATCGCTGGCAGACTGCCGCCATGACCGAGCAGACCCGCCGCGCACTGCGGGACGTCGTGGTCGTCGTCGACGAGGGCGTCTCCCCGTTCGAGATGGCCGTGGCCTGCGAGGTGTTCGGCATCGACCGCAGCGCGCAGGGCCTGCCCCGCTTCGACTTCGCCGTCTGCTCCCCCCGACCGGGCGCGGTGCGCACCAAGACCGGCTTCGGCGTCCTGGTCGAGCACGGTCTCGACCGGCTCGACAGCGCCGACCTGGTCGTCGTCGCCCCCAGCCACGACGACGCCTGCACCGACGGCCGCAGCTGCCGGCTGGGACCGGAGCCCGGTCCCGACCTGACCGCGGCGCTGCGGGCGGCGGTGGAGCGCGGCGCCACCGTCGCCTCCCTCTGCGCCGCGACCTTCACCCTCGCGCGCGCGGGCCTGCTCGACGGGCGGCGGGCCACCACGCACTGGATGTACACCCGGCGCCTGGCCGAGGAGTTCACCGCGATCGACGTCGTCCCCGACGTGCTCTACGTCGAGGACGGCCCCGTGGCCACCAGCGCCGGCACCGCGGCCGCCATCGACCTGTGCCTGCACCTGCTGCGCTGCTCCCACGGCACCGCCGTCGCCAACGCCGTCGCCCGGCGCATGGTCGTCCCCCCGCACCGCGACGGCGGGCAGGCGCAGTTCGTGCAGGCGCCGGTGCGGCCCTGCACCGACGACAGCCTGCAGCGGGCGCTGGAGTGGGCGCAGGCCAACCTGCAGGCCGACATCGACGTCGCCGGCTGGGCGCAGCACGCCGTCATGTCCCCGCGCACGTTCGCCCGCCGCTTCCGCGACGAGACCGGCCTGTCGCCGCACCGCTGGCTGCTGGAGCAGCGGGTGCACCTGGCCCGCCTGCTGCTGGAGGAGGGCGACGAGAGCGTCGACGAGGTGGCCCGCCGCTGCGGCTTCGGCTCCCCGGCGATGCTGCGCCAGCACTTCACCCGGCTGACCGGCACCACACCGACGTCGTACCGGCGCACCTTCCGCGGGGCGGGTTCCGGGCTCGTGCCCGCGTGAGCCGGCAGACGGCTGCGCGGCCGGCCCGGCGGCTGCGCGGCCTGCTCGGCGGGGTCCGCGAGCGCACCGGCTCCCACGACCTGTTCCTGCTCACCGCCGGGGTCACGTTCTACGCGGCCATGGCGCTGGTGCCCTCCCTCGTCGTCACCGTCCGCCTGCTCGCGGCCGCCGTCGGGCCGGAGCGGGTGCAGCAGCTCGGCGACGCCGTCGGGCGAGCCCTGCCCGCGGCGCACGACACCGCGGGCGTGGTGTCGGAGCTGGTCTCCACCGCGGTGCACGCCTCCTGGCCGGCGGTGGCCGTCGCGCTGCTGCCCGCCACCGTGTACGGCGAGGGGCTGCGCCGCGGGTTCGCCCGCCTCGGCAGCCGCGGGCCGGGCGGGGTGCCGCCGGTGCCGGGGCGGGCCGGGGCGTGGCGGGTGCGGCTGCTGTCGCTGCTGGTGCTGCTGCTGGCGGCGGCCGGGCTGCTCGCCGTGCTGGAGCTGGCGCCGTTCCTGGTGCGCCGCTTCGGCTCCGGGTCGCTGCCGCAGCAGGCCCTGGGGGTGTACGTCGCCCTCACCCTGGACTGGCTGGTCATCGCCCCGGTGCTGCTCTACTTCTACCGCGTGCTCGGCCCGGTGCGGCCGTCGTGGCGGGCGTCGCTGTGGGCGTCGTACGGCACGGGGGCCTTCGTCGCGGGGTTCGTGCAGGGGTTCGTGCTGTTCCTGGCGATCCCGGTGGACCTCGGCTCCCCGTTCGGCGGGTTCGACGCCGTGGGCGGGGCGGTGGCGGTCTGCCTGTGGCTGTGGGTGTTCACCGCGCTGACGGTGTTCGGCTACGCCCTGGCGCTGGAGCTGGACGACCCCGCCCCGCCGCGCGGGCGCTGAGGCCCCAGCCCCTCAGGCGCGGTGCTCGGCGCGCATCCGGGCCAGGAAGGTGCGGGTGCGCTCGTGCTTCGGCGCGCCGATGACCTCGGCCGGGGCGCCGCGCTCCACGACGACGCCGCCGTCCATGAAGACGACCTCGTCGGCCACCTCGCGGGCGAACGCCACCTCGTGCGTCACCACGATCATCGTCGTGCCGTCGGCGGCGAGCTCCTTCATCACGGCCAGCACCTCGCCCACCAGCTCCGGGTCCAGCGCCGAGGTCGGCTCGTCGAACAGCATGAGCTTGGGCCGCATCGCCAGCGCCCGGGCGATCGCCACCCGCTGCTGCTGCCCGCCGGACAGCTGCGCCGGGTAGTTGCCCGCCCGATCGGCCAGCCCCACCCGCTCCAGCAGCGCCCGCGCCCGCGCCACGGCCTGCGCGCGCGGCTCCCGCAGCACCTGGCACGGCGCCTCCACGACGTTCTCCAGCGCCGTCATGTGCGGGAACAGGTTGAACCGCTGGAACACCATGCCGATCTCGCGCCGCTGCGCCGCGATCCGCTTGTCGGGCAGCCGGTGCAGCCGCCCGCCGCGCTCCTCGAGCCCGACCAGGTCGCCGTCGACCCGGATGCGGCCGCCGTCGTACGTCTCCAGCTGGTTGATGCAGCGCAGGAACGTCGTCTTGCCCGAACCGGACGGCCCGAGCAGGCACACCACCTGCCCGCGCTGCACCTCCAGGTCGATGCCCTTGAGCACCTCCACGTGCCCGAACGACTTGGACACGTTGCGCGCCACGACCAGGGGCTGCCCGCTCACGCCGCACCCCCTCCACCGGCGCCGGGCACGACGGCCGGTCGCCTCGCCGTGGTCCGGGTGCCGAAGCCCCGGCCGAACCGCCTCTCCAGGAAGTACTGCCCGACCATGAGCACGCTCGTGGCGGCCAGGTAGTAGAGGATCGCCGCCACGTTCGTCGCGACGACCTCGTAGGTGCGGCTGCGGATGACGCCGAGCTGGAAGAACAGCTCGATGTTCACCGGGATCGCCACGAGCAGCGAGGTGTCCTTGAGCATGGCGATGACCTCGTTGCCGGTGGGCGGCACGATGACGCGCATCGCCTGCGGCAGCACGACCCTGCGCATCGTCTGCTGCTTCGTCATCCCCAGCGCCCCGGCGGCCTCGGCCTGGCCCTTGTCGACGCTGAGGATCCCGGCGCGGGCAATCTCGGCCATGTAGGCGGCCTCCGACAGCCCCAGGCCGATGATGCCGCCGGCGAGCCCGCCGAAGACGCCGTACACCCACTGCTGGTCGAACGTGAGCAGCCGCAGCTCGGGGGTGCCGAACCACTGCGTCAGCAGGAAGTCGAACGGCACGCCGATCGACAGGCCGGTGGCGAACAGCGCGCCGAGGGCACCGACGAACGTCAGCAGCACGTAGCGCGGCACGGCGCGGAAGAACCACGTGAACACCCACGACACCCCGGCCAGCACGGGGTTGTCCGACAGCCGCAGCACGGCCAGCAACACCCCGCCGGCCACGCCGATGAGCATCGCCGCGACGGTGGTGAGCAGGGTGCCGACGAGGAAGCCGCGGATGACCAGGTTCTGGTTCATCGCCTCCAGCGTGAAGGCCCAGTCGAAGGCGTCGTTGGTGACCAGCAGGTGCACGAACATCGCGGCGAGCACCGCGATGACCGCGATGGCGACCCAGCGCCACGGGTGGCGGACGCCGACGGCGTCGACCGGCCCGGGTCGCTCGGCCTCGGACGCGCCGGCGCCGTCGGCGCTGACGGGCTGGCGCGTGCTCACGGGTTGACGGGGAAGCTGTCGACCGCGCCGTCCTGCGCGCCCCAGCCCGCCAGCGCGGCCTCGTAGCCGCCCTCCTCGGCCAGCTGGGTGAGCGCCTGGGAGATGGCGTCGGCGGTGGCGGTCTGCTCCTTGGGCACCACGATGCCGTAGGGCGCGGCGTCGTAGATGTCGCCGGCCAGCTCCAGCGCGTCGCCGGTCTGCTGCACGGCGTAGGCGGCGACGGGGGAGTCGGCGAGCATGGCGTCGACCCGCCCGCTCACGACGGCGGCCGTGGCGTCCTCCTGGCTGTCGAAGACCTGCACGTCGATGGCCGGCTTGCCGGCGTCGGTGCACGCCTGCTGCCGCGCGGGCAGGTCCTCCTCGGACTGGGTGGTGCCGGCCTGCACGGAGACCTTCTTGCCGCAGGCGTCGTCGGGGTCGACGCCTGCGGGGTTGCCCTCGGCGGTCACCCACTGGGTGCCGGCGTTGAAGTACTGCACCATGTTGACCTGCTGCTTGCGCTCGTCGGTGATGGTGAAGGACGAGATGGCGGCGTCGTAGCGGTTGCTGGTGACGCCGATGATGAGGGTGTCGAAGCTCGCGTTGGAGTACTCCACCTCCACGCCCAGCTTCGCGGCGACCGCGTTCATGACGTCGATGTCCATGCCCTTGATCTCCGAGCCCTCCAGGAACTCGTTCGGGGCGTACTCGGCGTTGGTGCCCACCCGCAGCACGCCGGAGTCCTGCACCGACTGCGGCAGCGCGTCGTGCAGGGCGCTGTCGGCCGAGGCGGTGGCCGGTGCGCTGGAGGAGGAGCCGGAGGAACCGGAGGAGCCGCTGAGGGAGTCGGACCCGCACGCGCCGAGGGCGAGGGCGGTGACGGCCAGGACGCCGCAGGACAGCAGGGACGGCCGGCGATGGACCACGGAGACCTCCAGGTTCGGGACAAGGCGTGGACAGTCTGCCCCAGCGCGCGGGCCACCAGTGGCCAACGTGCCCACCACCGGGTGACCGCAACGAACTCGCAACACGGGCGAGCGCCGGGCGGGCGCCGCTCAGCGCTGCAGCACCACCTCGGCGGTGCGCTGCAGCACCTGGTGGCCGGCCACCACGAGGGCGTGGTCGACCTCGGCGGTGGCCCGCCGCCCGTCGAGCCGGAGGGTCATCACGCCGTTGTCGAACCACGGGCCGTGCCCGACCCGCCAGCGCACCTCGTCGGCGGGCACCCCCGCCGCGCGCGCCAGCCGGCCCAGCAGCGCCCGCGGCCAGCGCTTCTCGAAGAGGACGTTGGCCGCCCGCAGCTCCGGCTCCAGCGGGTTGCGGAAGGGCGACATCACCAGCTGGTGCACGGCGGTGCGGGCCGGGTCCACGCCGGGCAGCTCCACCTCGGCGGCGTAGCTGCAGTGCACGTCGCCGCCCAGGACGAGGATGCTGGCCGGGGCCTGCTCGCGGGAGGGCGCGGCGGCGTCGGCGAGCAGCCGCGCGAACTGCGCGAACGAGCCGCGGAAGGCCGACCAGTGCTCCAGGTCGGCGGCCTGCCGCAGCCACTCCCCGGCGCGGGCCCAGCGCCGGCCCCACGCGCCCTCGGCGACGGCCTCGTCCCAGCCCTCCAGCTCGTGCAGGCCGTGCAGCAGGAACACCGGCAGCGTCGTGGCCAGCAGCACGTGCCGCGGCGGGTCGGCGGCACCGCCGGGCCGGGACCCGTCCTCGCCGCCGTCCTCGCCGCCGTCCTCGCTGTCGCCCTCACCGGTGCCGAGCACCTGGGCGCGGATCCAGGCCCACTCCTCCTCGTCGACCATGCGCCGGGAGTCCGGTTCCAGCACGCGCGCGCAGCGGGAGTCCACCGCCACCAGGCGCACGTCACCGAGGTCGCGGCGGAAGCTCCAGCGGGCCGAGCCGGGCTCGGCGTCGGCGCGCCAGGCGAAGTCGTCGATGAGCCGGTCCCGCTCGGCGTCGTCGGCGGCGGCGTGCAGCGCCCGCCACAGCGGGTCGACCGCGACGTGCTCGGGGGCGAGGTTGCCCAGGTGCTGGTGCACCCAGTAGCTGGCGAAGGCCCCCACGACGCGGTCGCGCCACCACGGCCGGGTGCCGACCTCCTCCCGCCAGGTGCGGGAGGTGTTCCAGTCGTCGCGCAGGTCGTGGTCGTCCAGCAGCATGCAGGTGGGCACCGTCGACAGCAGCCAGCGCACCTCCGGCGTGCCCCACGTCTCCCGGTACAGCCAGGTGTACTGCTCGTAGTTGCCGATCTCCTCGCGCACGTCGTCGCCGTCGTCGGCGGACCCGGCGTGCGCCGCCCGCAGCCGCGCGCGCAGCTCGTCGGAGGGGATGTCGGCGTACACCTGGTCACCGGTCAGGAACAGCAGGTCGGGCCACTCCCGCTCGTCGGTGGCCGCCATCCGCAGCGCGAGGGCGGCCAGGGCGTCGGCGCCCATCTCCCGCAGCTCGCGCGGGCTGCCCCCACCGGCGCGCCGGCAGGAGCCGAACGACAGCCGCACGTCACCGCCGGCGCCGCGGGTGCGCACCGCGCTCGGCGGGAACGGCCCCAGCCCCTCCGCCGGCGGCCAGACCCGCTCGCCGTCCAGCGACACGTCGTAGGGCAGCACCGTCCCCGGCGGCAGGTGCTCGGCCACCACGAGCGCGTAGTGGTGCCCGTGCACGCCGAACGTCGGCGCGCTGGCCGTCAGCGGCCCGCCCTGCGGCGGGTGCAGCTCCAGCGACACCACGCAGGGGCGGTCGGTCTCCACCCACACCGTGGCGCGGGTGGCGTCCACGAACCGCAGCAGCGGACCCAGCAGCAGCGCCGGTGCGGCGTCCTCGGCAGCCATGGGCGGACCCTAAGCCCGCGGCCGGGTCCGTGCGCCCCCGCCTCAGGGCTGGGGGACGCCCAGCCAGTCGTACCAGCCGGAGTGCAGCACCAGCCACGCCAGCAGGCCGTAACCGGACTGCCCCGGGTGCACGCCGTCGCCCGCGGCGAGGTCGGCGTACCAGTCCTCGTGCTCCGACAGCGGCCCGAAGGTGTCCACGTAGTTCACCCGGCGGCGGGCGCAGACGTCGGCGAAGGCGTCGGCGAGGTCCCCGATGCGCTCGTTGCGCGCCTCGTCGGTCACCGGTGCGGGACCCACCACCAGGGTGGGCAGCCCGCGCGCCTCGCACTCGTCGAGCACGTTGGCCAGGTTCAGCCGGCTGCGGGCCAGCGTGATCCCGTTGTCCAGGTCGTGGTGGCCCAGGCCCACCACGAGGCGGTGCTCGTCGCCGCCGACGAAGCGGCGGGCCGTCTCCTCCCGCCAGCGCGCCGCGAGGTCCGTCGTGGCCTCCGCGGGCACCCCCAGGCCGAAGAGGGTGACCTCGCGGTCCTCCCGCGGCGTGCGGGCGGCCACCCGGCCCACCCAGCCCAGGGAGCGGGGATCGCCGACACCGGTGACGAACTCGTCGCCGACGACGCAGACCCGCACGTCGTAGCGGTCCTCTGGGAAGACGCGGTCCTCGCTCACGCCGGGGGCGCTCCTGTCTGGGGTCGGCACTGCTGGGTGCGGCACTGCCCGCCCGGAAGCTGGTCGGCCACCGGGCCGGGCGCAGCGAGGATAGCCGCCCCGCGGACGGGCCCGGACGCGCCGGCCGCCCCGCCGCGGGTCCCCCCGCCGCGGGGCGGCCGGCCCGGTCAGCGGGCGAACGCCTCCTCCACCAGCGCGGCCTGCTCCGCCTGGTGCTTCTTCGCCGACCCCGCCGCCGGGGAGGCCGAGGCCGGGCGCGAGACCCGCCGCAGCCGGCCGCCCAGCTCCTTCCAGGTGCCCATGGCGACGTGCTGCCAGCCACCCTGGTTGGCCGGCTCCTCCTGCACCCACACCAGCTCCGCCTGCGGGTAGCGCCCGGCCACCTCCAGCAGCCGGTCCAGCGGCAGCGGGGCCAGCTGCTCGACGCGCACGATGGCGGTGCGGCGGTCCTGGCGCGCCGTGCGCGCGGCCAGCAGGTCGTAGTAGACCTTCCCGCTGCACAGCAGCACCCGGTCCACCGCGGCCGCGTCCAGCGGCTCCACCTCGTCGATGACGCGCTGGAA
>NZ_BAABIL010000013.1:0-2265 GCF_039542765.1 Kineococcus glutinatus | reverse complement strand
CGGGGGTGCGCGCCCTGGCCGATCCGGACTGGCGCTGGCTCGCCGCCGCGGTGGCGCTCGGCGTCGGCTCGATGCTGCTGTACGCCCGGATGCAGCTCGTCCTGCTGCGCGGTGCCGGGGTGGCGACCCGGTACCGGAAGGTCGCGGCGCTGGGTTTCGCCGCGCACTCCCTCAGCATCACCCTGCCCGGGGGCGCGCTGTTCTCCACGGCGCTGAACTTCCGGGTGATGAGCCGCTGGGGGGCCTCCGGCGCGGTGGCCTCCTGGGTGATCGCGGTGAGCGGGGCGCTGTCGGCGACGGCGCTGGCCGTCATCGGCGTCGTCAGCGGCGTGCTCCTCGGCACCCGCGGCGAGCTGCGGGACGTGGCCGTGGCGCTGCTCGCCGTGGCGGCGCTGCCGCTGGGCGCGTGGGTGCTGCGCTCGCGCCCGGAGGTGGGCCAGCTCGCGGGACGGCTGGTGGCGGCGCTGGCGCAGCGCGTGGGGCGGGGGGACCCGGAGCAGGCGCACCGGCGGGTGCTGCTGGGGTTGCAGCAGCTCGGCGAGCTGCGGGTGGGCCCGCTGGTGTGGCTGCGGGCCAGCGGGGCGTCGCTGGTGAACTGGGTGCTCGACGCCGCCTGCCTGGCGATGTGCATCCGGGCGGTGGGCGGCGAGGAGGTCCCACCGGCGGGGCTGCTGCTGGCCTACACCGCGACCATGGCGGCGGCCAGCTTCAACATCGTGCCCGCGGGTCTGGGCGTGGTCGACGCCACCCTGTCGGTGGGCCTCGCGGCCGCCGGCCTGCCCGCCCACACCGCCGTCGCCGCGACGGCGCTGTACCGGCTCACCACCCTCGGCGTGATCGGCGGGGCGGGCTGGGTGCTGTGGTGGTGGCAGCGGCGCCGCCGCGAGCTCTGAGGTCGCGGCCGGGCCCGGCCGGCCGGGCCCGTCGCGGGATCAGGCCGTGTGGCGGACGGTCTCCACCTGCGCGTTGCGCATGATGCCGACGACGTTGCTGAGGTCCAGCTCCACGACCGCGCCGCTGCCGCTGAACCGGACGGTGCACGTGGTCTCCGTCCACGCCGCCTGCGGGAAGCGCGGGTTCGGGCCGCACTCCACGCTGCGCAGCCGGCCCTGCGGGGTGTGCGCGCGCAGCTGGTCGACCGCCTGCTGCGAGCCGTACTGCCCCATCAGGTCCGCCCGGCCCAGCAGCCAGCCGGTGGTGAAGCAGTGCGCCGCCAGCAGCACCGTCGCCTCCTTCGGGGCGAAGGCGCAGCCGGGCACGTCCGCGGCGGTGAGGGTCTGGTCGATGCGGGCACCGGTCGCCGGGGACCACTCGACGAAACCGCGCTGGAAGTTCTGCCGCTTGCCGCCGGGGATGTCGAACTCGCTGCTCGTGGGGTAACCGATGCGGCCGAGCTCCCAGCCGCGGGAGCCCCAGGCGTCGCGGATCGCGCCGCGCACCACGTGCGCGGCCTGCGGCGCCCACTTCAGCCAGTACACCGACCCGCCCTCGAAGACGTTGTACGCGCCGTCGCCGTCGGGGGTGACCACCTCGTCCGTCACGGGAAAACCCAGGGGACCGTTCTCCCAGCCGGCCCAGGCCCAGGCACCGCGGATCGCCCCGTGCACCTCGTGCGCCCCCGTGGCCGGCGACCAGTAGATCGAGCCGTGCTCGAAGACGACGTAGGCGCCGCGGCCGTTCGGCGTGCGCACCTCCGGCGTCAGCGGCTGCCCGAGGAACCCGCCGGCACCCCCCAGCGCCTCGTAGCGCACCCCGATGTCCCCGCCCACCCGGGGATCGGCCTGCGCCGGCGCGGCCCCGGCCGCCAGGGCCAGCCCGACGGCGAGCAGGCCCGCCCGCCGCAGCCCCCGTCGAACCCGCGAACCCCGTCGAACCCGTTCCAGCGCGCAGCGCAGCATCGCGAACCCCCCGGCCCCGGGCCGCCCCCCGCGGCCCGCCGGTGATCGAGCCTAGGCCGTCGCGGCGCACCGCGGGAGGGGGTTTCGCACCGGGACACCGGCCGGTCACCTCACAGCGGGTGCATGAGCTCCTCACCGCCCGCGCCCGGGGTCGACCCGCACCGTCGTGGCACCGGAGCAGGAACGCGCAGGGACGACAGGAGGACCACGGTGGAGGACCGGCAGCACGACCCGCGGCACGACGGGGTGCCCACCTACGAGGGCCGCCCGCTCGTCCGGCCCGACGAGGACGTGGAGGACCAGGGCCTGGCCTTCGACATCGCCACCCTGGTGGACCGCCGGCGGGTGCTGGGCGTCCTGGGCCTGG
>NZ_BAABIL010000012.1:0-3512 GCF_039542765.1 Kineococcus glutinatus | reverse complement strand
CCGAGGAGCCCGCGTGCCCGAGACCAGCCTGACCGTCGACCTCGAGGCGGGGACCGTCGAGCCCGCCCCGCACTACCGGCGGGTCCTGCTGAAGCTGTCCGGTGAGATGTTCGGCAACGGCAGCGTGGGCGTCGACCCCGACGTCGTCGCCCGCATGGCCCGCGAGATCGCCGTCCCGGTCCGCCAGGGCGTGCAGGTGGCCATCGTCGTGGGTGGCGGCAACTTCTTCCGCGGCGCGGAGCTGTCCCAGCGCGGCATGGACCGCACCCGCGCCGACTACATGGGCATGCTCGGCACCGTCATGAACTGCCTCGCGCTGCAGGACTTCCTGGAGCAGGCGAAGGTCGACACCCGGGTGCAGACGGCCATCACGATGGGGCAGGTGGCCGAGCCCTACATCCCCCGCCGCGCCATCCGGCACATGGAGAAGGGGCGCGTGGTGATCTTCGGTGCCGGCGCGGGCCTGCCGTACTTCTCCACCGACACCGTCGCCGCGCAGCGGGCCCTGGAGGTCCGCGCGGACGTCGTGCTCATGGCGAAGAACGGGGTGGACGGCGTCTACACCGGCGACCCCCGCTACGACACGACGGCCACGAAGGTCGACGCCATCACCTACGGCGAGGCCCTGCAGCGCGGGCTCAAGGTCGTCGACACCACCGCCTTCAGCCTCTGCATGGACAACCGGCTGCCCATGGTGGTCTTCGGCATGGAGGGACAGGGCAACGTCGCGGCCGCGCTGCGGGGTGAGAGGATCGGCACGCTGGTCACCGCGGGGTGAGCCCCGCCCGGCCGGTACGACGCTCGCGGTGGACGAAGGGACGACAGTGATCGACGACACCCTCCTCGAGGCCGAGGAGAAGATGGACAAGGCGATCGACGTCGCGAAGGAGGACTTCGCGGGCATCCGGACGGGACGAGCCAACGCCGCGATGTTCCACAAGATCCTCGTCGACTACTACGGTGCGCCGACGCCGCTGCAGCAGCTCGCCTCCTTCCAGATCCCCGAGGCGCGCTCGGTGCTCATCACCCCGTTCGACCGGGGTGCGATGGCCGAGATCGAGAAGGCGCTGCGCAACTCCGACCTCGGGGTCAACCCGGGCAACGACGGTGCCGTGATCCGCATCGTCCTGCCGCAGCTGACGGAGGAGCGGCGCCGCGACTACATCAAGCTGGCCCGCACCAAGGCCGAGGACGCCCGCGTCTCCATCCGCAACATCCGCCGCCGGGCCAAGGAGGAGCTGGACCGCATCGTCAAGGACGGCGAGGCCGGCGAGGACGAGGTGGTGCGCGCGGAGAAGGAGCTCGAGGGCGCCACCAAGCGGCACGTGGACGTCATCGACGACCTGCTGAAGAACAAGGAAGCCGAGCTGCTCGCGGTGTGAACGGGGCGGTCCCGCCGGCTCCGGCCGGCCCCCCGGGTACCGCCCGCCGCCCCCGGGCCGGCCGCAACCTGCCGGTCGCCATCGGGGTGGGGGTCGCGCTCGGGGCCGTGTTCGTGGCCAGCCTGCTCATCCGCAGGGAGGCCTTCGTCGTCGTCGCGACGGTGGCCTGCGCCGTCGCGGTGCGGGAGATGGCCCTGGCCTTCCGCGCCCACCACCTCGACGTGCCCGTGCCGCCGCTGGTGGCCGGGGCGGTGGCGATGCTGCCGGCCGCCTACGTCGGCGGGGTGGAGAGCCTCTTCGTCGCGCACGCGCTGACGGTGGGGGCCCTGCTGCTGTGGCGTCTCGGCGGGCACCCCGCCGCGCGGGGCCCGGAGACCGGGCTCGCGCGGGTGCCCGCGGTGCGCGACGTGACGGCCGGGGTCTTCATCGCGACCTACGTGCCCTTCCTCGCGGGTTTCGCGATGCTCATGCTCGCCGCTCCCGACGGGCCGTGGCGGATCTTCGTCTTCGTCCTGCTCGTCGTGGCCAGCGACATCGGCGGTTTCGTCGCCGGGGTGCTGTTCGGCAGGCACCCCATGGCCCCCACCGTCAGCCCCAAGAAGTCCTGGGAGGGCCTGGCGGGCTCCCTCGCCCTCGGTGCGGCCGCGGGTGCGGTCTCCGTGCCGCTCGCCCTGCACGGGCCGTGGTGGGCCGGTGCGCTGCTGGGGCTGGCCGCGGTGGTCAGCGCCACGGTGGGGGACCTGTCGGAGTCGTTGCTCAAGCGGGACCTCGGCATCAAGGACATGAGCGACCTGCTGCCCGAGCACGGGGGGATCATGGACCGCCTCGACTCCATCCTGCCCACCGCACCCGTCATCCACCTGGTGCTGCTGGCCGCGGTGTCCCCACCCGGGCCGTGAGGTCCGCGTCGCGACGTGCGAGCGCCGCGCCGTGCGACCATGGGAACACCATGGCTGCTGACCCGACGGCGACCGACACCACCGCCCCCACCACGCCTGCGACCGCCGCGACGGGCGACGCGCCGCGCCCTCCCCTGCCGCTGGCCCCCGCCGGGCCCGGTCGCCTCGTGATGACCGCGCCCCGGCGCGGCAAGCCGCCGCGGCACCTGTCCGACCTGGAGCCGGGCGAGCGCGCCGCCGCGGTCGCCGAGCTGGGCGAGAAGCCGTTCCGCGCCAGGCAGCTGGCCACCCACTGGTACGAGCGCCTCGAGGACGCCCCCGAGCGCATGACGGACCTGCCCGCCGCCAGCCGCGACCGGCTGGCGGGCGCGCTGCTGCCCACCCTCCTGACGCCGGTGCGCACCCAGGAGTGCGACGGCGGCACGACGGTCAAGACGCTGTGGCGGCTGTTCGACGGCGCCCTCGTGGAGTCGGTGCTCATGCGCTACCCCGACCGCGCGACGGTGTGCATCTCCAGCCAGGCCGGCTGCGGGATGAACTGCCCCTTCTGCGCCACCGGCCAGGCCGGCCTGACGCGCAACATGTCCACCGCGGAGATCGTCGAGCAGGTGCTCGCCGCCGCCCGCGCGCTGCACCGCGGCGAGGTCGCCGGCGGCCCGGGCCGGGTGAGCAACGTCGTGTTCATGGGCATGGGCGAGGCGCTGGCCAACTACAAGGCCGCCGTCGCCGCCATCCGCCGGCTCACGCAGCCCGCCCCCGACGGCCTGGGCATCTCCGCGCGCGGCGTGACGATGTCGACGGTGGGCCTGGTACCGGCCATCGACAAGCTGGCCGGCGAGGGCGTCCCCGTGACGCTCGCCCTGAGCCTGCACGCCCCCGACGACGAGCTGCGCGACGAGCTCGTGCCGATCAACACGCGGTGGAAGGTGGGCGAGACCCTCGACGCCGCCCGCCGCTACTTCGAGGCCACGGGCCGGCGCGTCAGCATCGAGTACGCCCTCATCCGCGACGTGAACGACCAGGCGTGGCGGGCGGACCGGCTCGGCAAGCTGCTCAACGCCCGCGGTCGCGGCTGGGTGCACGTCAACCCCATCCCGCTCAACCCCACGCCGGGCTCGCGGTGGACGGCCAGCGACCCGGCGGTCGAGCGCGCCTTCGTCGCAGCCCTGCAGGCCCGCGGCGTCCCCACGACGGTGCGCGACACCCGCGGCCGCGAGATCGACGGGGCCTG
>NZ_BAABIL010000011.1:0-1200 GCF_039542765.1 Kineococcus glutinatus | reverse complement strand
CGTGGAGGACCGATGTTCCGCAACCTGTTCGATCACCCGGCAGTCCTGGTCGTCCTCGTGGTGCTGGTCATCGCGCTGTTCTTCAGCAAGCGCCTGCCCGACGCGGCCCGCGGCCTGGGCCGCTCGATGCGGATCCTCAAGAGCGAGGTCAAGGAGCTCAAGCGCGACGACGCCGCGCCGCCGAGCGCCTCCGCCGACGGTGGCGTCGTCGAGGGCCGCGTCGACGACGACACCCGCCCCGGCACCTCCCCGACGCACACCGGCACCTCCGGTCCCGGCACCCACACCTCCTGAGGCGCTCGAGCCCCGATGGCCGTGCCCACCCTGCGACGCCGCCCGCCCCGTGACCCCGAGGGCCGCATGGCCCTCAGCGAGCACCTGCGGGAGCTGCGCCAGCGCATCACCCGCGCCGGCATCGCCCTCGTGCTCGGCTCGATCGCGGGCTGGTTCCTGTGGGGCTCCTCGGGCAGCATCGGCTCCTTCCGCGGCGTCTACGCCTACATCCAGGACCCGCTGGTGCAGGCCGCGGCGGAAAAGGGCATCGAGGCCAGCGTCAACTTCGGCCAGATCGGCTCCGCGTTCGACTTCCAGCTCAAGGGTGCGCTGTGGGTCGGGGTCCTGGTCAGCAGCCCGGTGTGGATCTACCAGATCTGGGCGTTCATCACCCCGGGCCTGACCCGCAAGGAACGCCGCTACGCCATCGGGTTCATCAGCGCCGCCGTACCGCTGTTCCTGGCCGGGGTGGGCGTGGCGTGGCTGGTGCTGCCCAACGCGGTGGAGTTCCTCATCGACTTCACCCCCACCGACGGCTCCAACATCATCAACGCCACCGACTACCTCAGCTTCACGATGCGCATCCTGCTGGCCTTCGGGCTGGCCTTCCTGATGCCCGTGGTGCTGGTGGGGCTGAACTTCGCCCACCTGCTGTCCGGGCGCGCCGTCCTCAAGCAGTGGCGCATCAGCGTCTTCCTCAGCTTCCTGTTCTCGGCGATCATCACCCCGACCTCCGACATCACGACGATGCTGGTGCTGGCGCTGCCCCTGCTGGTCCTGTTCGCCATCGCCACGGGCATCTGCCTGCTCAACGACCGCCGCCGGGCGCGCACCTCCGACGAGCCGGACTACAGCGCCCTCGACGACGACACCGCCAGCACCCTGTAGCCCCGGTGCCCGCCCGCGGCCGCGTCGGCCTGCTCGTCA
>NZ_BAABIL010000010.1:0-29794 GCF_039542765.1 Kineococcus glutinatus | reverse complement strand
CGGTGCGGACGCGGCCCCCCGGCACCCGGCGCGGACCGCGCGCGGCTGGGCGCTGGCCACCTACTTCGGGTTCCAGGCGCTGCCGGGGTTCGTGGCCGTCGGGTGGTTCGCGCAGTTCTACCGCGAGGCCGGCGCCGCACCCCGCACCGCCGGCTACCTCGTCGCGCTCATCATCGCGCTGTCCGTCCCCGTCTCGGCGCTGGCGCCCGCGGTGGCGGCGCGGCTGCGCTCGCAGCGGCCCCTCATCGCGCTGCTCGCCGCCTGCTACGCCGCCGCGTACGCGGGGATGCTCACCGCGCCGCTGGCCGGGGCGTGGCTGTGGGCGTTCCTGGCCGGCGCGGCGACCGCCACGTTCCCGCTGTCGCTGGCCCTCATCGCGATGCGCTCGGCGACGCCCGCGGAGACCGCCTCGCTGTCGGGGTTCGTGCAGGCCGTCGGCTACCTCATCGCCGGCGCCGGGCCGCTGCTGGTGGGCTGGTTGCACTCCCCCGGGAACTGGACCGGGCCGTTCGCGGTGCTGTTCGCCTCCTGCGCGGTGCAGCTCGTGACGGGCTGGGTCGTCGGCCGGCCGGTGCGCTGAGGTCAGCCGCGCAGCTGCGCCACCCGCTGCCGCGCGCCGTCCTGCAGCAGGCCGGAGTCGGTGGCGGCGGCGAGGAAGCGGAACCCCAGCTCCCGGAAGCGGCGGGCGCGTGCCGCGGTCGCGGCGAACGCCCCCGGCACGACGCCGTGCGCCGCGCAGGCCCGGGCGATGGTGGGCAGCGGGTCGTCCTCGCCGTCGGCGGCGAGCAGGTCGTCGACGGTCGTGCCCAGTTCCAGCGACAGGTCGAAGGGGCCGACGAAGACGACGTCGACGCCCTCGGTCGCGGCGATCGCGTCGACGTCGGCGAGCCCGGCGCGGGTCTCCACCATCACCGCGCACAGCACGTCGGCGTCGGCCTGCTCGGGGGTGGGTGCGGGCAGGGCGGCGTCGAGGGCGTGCGGGCCCCAGCTGCGGTTCCCGCGCGGGGCGTAGCGGCAGGCGCGGGCTGCGGCGCGGGCCTGCTCCGCGGAGCTCACCATCGGCACGACGACGCCCGCGGCCCCCGCGTCGAGGGCGCGGCCGATGTCCTGGGCGTCGTTGCGCGGCGGGCGGACCAGCACGGGCGCGTCGCCGGGGCGGGTGCCGCGCAGGCAGTCGCGCACCGAGCGGTCGTCGTGCTCGCCGTGCTGCATGTCGAGCAGCACCCAGTCCAGGCCGGTGCGGGCCAGGGAGGCCGCCGCGGCGGGGCTGGCGAGGTCGGACCAGCCGCCGAGGAGGACGTCGGTGGCGGTCCGGGCGAGGAGCGGGTGCGGCACCCCGGGATGGTCGCACCGAGCCCCCCACCGCGGAAAGGACGCTCTCCGCGGTGCGGCGGGCCTCTCACCGCGCGGAGAGGACCCTATCCGCGGTGACCGCGGGGTGCTGGGCGGGCAGGGCGAGCCCGGCGAGGCGCTCGCGCGCGCCGGACTGCACGAGGCCGCAGTCGGTGGCGGCGGCGATGAACCGGAACCCCAGGTCGCGCAGCCGCGCCGAGCGCTCCGCCGTCACCCCGAACGCCCCGGCCACGACCCCGGCCTCGGCGCAGGCGCGCAGCACCGCGGGCAGCGGGTCCTCCGGGCCGTCCGCGGCGAGCAGGTCCTCCACGTCCAGCTCCAGGGACAGCGACAGGTCGAAGGGGCCGACGAAGACGACGTCGACGCCCTCGACGGCGGCGATGGCCTCGACGTTCCGCAGGCCCTCGCGGGTCTCGACCATCACCGCGCACAGCACGTTCGCGTCGGCCTCGGCGGGGGTGGGGAACCGCAGGCCGCAGTGGATGGCGTGCGGACCCCAGCTGCGGGTGCCGGCCGGGCCGTAGCGGCAGGCGCGGACGGCGGCCCGGGCCTGCTCGACGGTGCTCACCATGGGCACGACGACGCCCGCGGCGCCGGCGTCGAGGTATCGGGTGATCTCGTGGGGGTCGCAGGTGGCGGGGCGCACCAGCACGGGCGCTGCGCCGCGGCTGGTGGCGAGGCACTCGCGCACGGAGCGGTCGTCGTGCTCGCCGTGCTGGGTGTCGAGCAGCACCCAGTCGAAGCCGGCGCGGGCCATGGACCCGACGGCGGCGGCGTTGGCGAGCATGGACCAGCCGCCGTAGAGGGGGCGGTCGGCGGGCGGGGGCAGCAGGGGGTGGGGCACGGTCACCGTCCTCGGGGCCGGGGCGGAACGTGGTGCGGCGATGGTGTCGTACGGCGGTGCGTGCCCGGAAGGGTGCGAAACGTGAGGATCGTCTCCCGCCGGACGGGTTGCGCACGGCGATGGGAGCGCTCTCACAAACTGCGGCTCACGCGGTCCCGTCACGCGGTTCGAGGACGACCACGGGCGTCTCCGTCGAGCGCCGGGCGGCGAACGCGTCGAGGTCCGGGTCCAGCGCGACCCAGCGCTGCCACAGCCGGTCGCGCTCCTGCCCGGTGCAGCGGCGCGCCCGGACCGGGCGCGGGCCCCGGCCCTTCAGCCGGACGACGGCGTCCGGGCGGGCCTCGAGGTTGAGCCACCACGCCGGGTGTCCCTGTCCCAGCCGTTCATCGCGAGCGTGACGAGATCGGGGCCGTCCTCGAGGTAGCCGAGGATGACGCTGCGCTCCTGCCCGGACCGGCGCCCGACGGTGGTGAGGCGCAGCGCACCCCAGCCGCGCTTGTTCGAGGGGGTCCACAGGAACCGGCCGCCGCTGAGCCGGTGCAGCGCGCGGTGGACGCGCCAGGCCGTGTGCACGAACCACGGCGGCGGGACCTTCGGCGGTCGGTCCGTCGCGCTGCTCATGGCTCCCCCTCCGCGGGGCAGCCTGGCACGGTCGGCAGCAGCTGAACAGGGCCTGTAGCTGCGGCTGGCAGGATGCCGCGGTGCGCGACCTCGACACCCTCCCCAAGGCGGAACTCCACCTGCACGTCGAAGGCACCCTGGAGCCGGAACTCGCCTTCGACCTCGCCGCCCGCAACGGGGTCGAGCTCCCCTTCGCCGACGTCCGGGAACTGCGCGCCGCCTACGACTTCCGCGACCTGCAGTCCTTCCTCGACCTGTACTACGCGACGATGGCCGTGCTGCGCACCGCGCGGGACTTCACCGACCTCACCCTCGCCTACCTGGAGCGCTCCGTCCCGCAGGGCCTGCGGCACGTCGAGCTGTTCTTCGACCCGCAGGCGCACACCGGCCGCGGCGTCGCGTTCGAGGACGTCGTCGACGGCATCGGCGAGGGCCTGCGCCTGGGCCGGGAACGCTGGGGCGTCACCGGCGGGCTCATCATGTGCTTCCTGCGCGACCAGCCCGTCGAGGACGCGGCGCGCACCCTGCAGGCCGCCGCCACCCGCCGCGGCAGCCTCCTCGGCGTCGGGCTGGACTCCGCGGAGGTCGGCCACCCGCCCGCGCTGTTCGCCGACGTGTTCGCCGCCGCCCGCGCCCAGGGCCTGCACGTCGTCGCCCACGCCGGGGAGGAGGCGCCGCCGGCCTACGTGCGCGAGGCGCTCGACGTGCTCGGGGTGGAGCGCGTCGACCACGGCGTGCAGGCGGTGCACGACGCGGACCTGCTGCGCCGCCTCGCCGCCGAACAGGTGCCGCTGACGGTGTGCCCGCTGTCCAACGTGCGGCTGCGGGTGGTGGACCGGCTCGAGGAGCACCCGCTGCACCGGCTGCTGGCCGCGGGGGTGCGGGTGACGGTGAACTCCGACGACCCGGCGTACTTCGGCGGCTACGTCGGGGACTGCTACCGGGCGCTGCGGGAGGCGGTCGGGTTGAGCGACGCGCAGGCGGCGCAGCTGGCGCGCAACGCGGTGCTCGGCTCGTTCGCGGACCAGGCGCGCAAGGCGGAACTGCTGGCCGAGGTGGAGGCGTGGGTGGCGGGGTAGGGGTTCTGGGTGGACCGTGTCGCGCCACTACCCCGGCAGGTCCCAGTACGCCCGCGGGTCCCGCGAGGACCGTCCGTTCCACCGGACGACCCCCCGCTCCCGCATCTGCGCGAGCTTCCTGATCGCGGTCGGCCTCGTGCAGCCCATCACCTCGGTGAGGTCGCGCGTCCCCAGCCGACCGGCCTCGCGCAGCGCTGCGACGACCAGGCGGGTCTCCTCCGGTAGCTGCTCGTCGGTGTGCCGGCCACCGACGTCGGCGGACAGCGTCAGCCGGACGCTTCCCTCGGTCTGCTGGTAGAGGGGCGGCTGCAGGCCTGCGAGGCGCATCTCGTCGAACATCCGGCGGATCCCCTCGCCGAACTCCTGCCCGAAGTCCAGGTCCGCGCAGACCCGGGCGATGCGGGGGTTGCGCGCGAAGCGGTGCACGGACAGCGGGTCCCGCACGTCGGACAACCCCGGAAAGCGTCCGGGACTCTCGATCTCGATGCGGTCGTCGAACACGTCGATGTGCACGTGGTCGCTCTGCAGGCTGTAGGAGCGGTGCACGACGGCGTTCACGACGCCCTCCAACCAGGCGTCCTCGGGGACGGCGGGCACGTCCTCGAAGCGCCCACCACGGCCCAGCGCCCGCCGACGCGGTTGCACCTGCCGGACGTGCTCGAAGACCTCGGCCAGGAGCTGCGGCAGAGATCCCTCGAAACGCCGGTCCGAGGACACCTGCTGACGTGCTCCCGCCCCGCGCTCGCGACCGGCGAAGCGCGTGAGGCGGACGTGGGCGTTCGGCAGGTCGCTGCCGGGGTGCCGGCCGAAGAGCAGGAGACCGGCGATGGTGAGGCGGCCCTCCCGCGCCAGCCCGCGTGCTGCGAGCAGGCCCGGCCAGTGCGGGTGCCCGACGTGGGCGGCGTAGCCCTCCGCGGCGTGGTGGTCGACCGCGCCGGCGTCATCGAGGGCGGTCGAGGTGAGCTCGGACTCGAACCCGGCCTGCCGCCGGTCGAAGAACAACTCACGCCGCTGCACGTAGGTGAGGCGGCGGGTCTCGTCCCCGAGCCGGAGGTACACGTCGTCGCGCGTGGTGGCGTGCACCTCGTCGCCGGGGTTGACGTCCACGACGAGGAGGTGGTCGTCGCGACCGTCGTCGGCGCGGCAGGGCAGCAGGCGGGTGTGGACGCGGGCGGGCGGCTGGACGTGCTGCACGTGGACCTGCTGCAGCTCGTTGCGGTGCCGGGGGTCCGCGTCCGTGCCCTCCACCCGGCCGTCGTGGATCCCGATGACGATCGTGCCACCCTCGGCGTTGGCGAAGGCGACGATCGCCTGGCCGAGCTTCGCCGGGCTGGTGCGGGCGCTCTTGCGCTCGAACCACTGGTCCTCGGGCAACGCGCTCAGGGCGCGACCGACGTCGTCCGGGGATGCCGCCAGTGCGCGGTCGACGTCGAGTCGCTCCATGCATTTACTCTAACATTTTAAGAGCAAGTGTATGTCGGACGTCTTCAGGCGAAGACGTCCAGCGCCACCGTCGCGGCCGTGCGAGGCTTGCTCCAGTGAGCGGCACCTTCACCACCGGCATGCGCACCATGGCTCGCGGCGCCCGGGAGGAGCCACGGCTGTTCGCCACCGCCATCGCCGGCTCCGCGGTCTACGGCGTCGGCACCGCCGCCGGCGGCTGGCTCGTGGGGCGGGTCACCGACCGCGTCGTCGTCCCCGCCGTCACCGGTAGCGCCCCGGTCAGCACCGCCGACGTCTGGCTGGCCGGCGCCGCCCTGCTGGCCGTCACCGTCGTCACCGCCGCCGGCGTCCTCGTGCGGCGCGTCTGGGCGGGCGCGGTCGCCTTCGCGCTGCAGGCCCGCTACCGCCGCGCCCTGGCCCGCCGCTACCTGGAGCTGCCGCTGGCCTGGCACCACGCCCACCCCGCCGGGCGGCTGCTGGCGACGGCCGGCTCCGACGTCGAGGCCACCTGGCAGACGATGCTCGTGCTGCCGTTCGCGCTCGGCGTCGTCGCCCTCATCGCCGTGGCGGGCGTGGCGATGGCCGCGGCCGACCCGGTGCTGGCCGCCGTCGCCTTGGTCGTGCTGCCGGCGCTGGTGGCCGCCAACGTCGTCTACCAGCGGCGGATGTCCCCGCGGGTGACGCGCGTGCAGCAGCTGCGCGGGGAGGTCTCCGCGACGGCGCACGAGAGCTTCGAGGGCGCGCTGGTGGTGAAGACCCTCGGCCTGGCCGACGAGGAGGTCGAGCGGTTCGCCCGCGACGCCGACCGGCTGCGGGCGGCGAACGTGGCGGCCGGGCGCACCCGCGGCGGGTTCGAGCCCGTCATCGACGCCCTGCCCGCCCTCGGCACCCTGGCGGTGCTGGTGGTCGGCGCGGTCCGCGCCGCCGAGGGGGCCGTCGGCGTCGGCGACCTCGTGCAGATCGCCTACCTGCTGGGGCTGCTCGGCTTCCCGGTGCGCTCCTTCGGGTGGGTGCTCTCGGAGCTGCCGCGCACCGTGGCCGGCGACGCCCGGGTGCAGGCGGTGCTGCGCGAGGGCGCGACGACGCCGTGGGGCGGGCGCGACCTGCCGAGGGGTTCCGGGCCGCTGGCCGTGGCGGTGGACGGGCTGGGGTACCGCCACCCCGCACCGGCCGTGGACCCGCTGGCCGCGCAGCGCGGGGAGGTGCCGGCCCCCCACCGCCAGCACCGGCCGGTGCTGGCGGACGTCACCCTCGACGTCGCCGCCGGCTCCACCGTCGCCGTCGTCGGCGGCACCGGCTCCGGCAAGTCGACGCTCGCCGGGTTGCTGGTGCGCCTGGTCGACCCCACGAGCGGGGCGGTGCTGCTCGACGGGGTGGACGTGCGCGAGCTCGCCGAGGGCCGCGTCGCCGGTGCCGCGGCGCTCGTGCCGCAGTCGACGTTCGTGTTCGACGACACCGTCCGCGGCAACATCACCCTCGGCCTGGACGCCGACGACGTGCCCCCCGAGCGGCGGGTGGGCGACGACGACGTCTGGGCGGCGCTGCGGCTGGCGCGCGCCGACGGGTTCGTCGCGGCCCTGCCGAACGGGCTCGACGAGCTCGTCGGCGAGCGCGGTTCCACCCTGTCCGGCGGGCAGCGGCAACGCCTGGCGCTGGCCCGGGCGCTGGTGCGCAGGCCGCGGCTGCTCGTCCTGGACGACGCCACCAGCGCGCTGGACCCGGCCGTGGAGCGGGCCGTGCTCGACGGGCTGGCGAGTTCCGGCTCCGGCACGACCGTCGTGGTGGTGGCGTACCGGCCGGCGACGATCGCGCTGGCCGACGAGGTGGTGCACCTGGAGAAGGGGCGGGTCGTGGACCGAGGGCCGGCCGAGGAGGTCGCCGCCCGCGACCCCGGCTACCGCGACCTCGTCACCGCCTACGCGCGGGCGGCGCGCGACCGCGCCGCCGAGGCCGCGCAGCACGGGACGGGGATGGCGTGAGCGCGACCACCGCTCCCCGGCCGCGCAGCGGGGTGCTGCGCCGCGCGCGCGAGCTCACCCCGGAGTTCGCCGAGGGCCTCGGCCTCACCCTGGCCATCGCGGCGGCCACCACCGTCGGCAAGCTCGTCGTGCCCGTCGCGGTGCAGCAGACCGTCGACACCGGCGTGCTCGCCCCGGGCGGCCCGGACGCCGGTCGGGCCGCGGTGCTGTGCGCCGTCGCCGCCGCCGTCGTGCTGCTCACCACGGTGACCGCGTGGGTGGTGAACTCCCGGTTGTTCCGCGCCACCGAGGCCGGGCTGGCGAGCCTGCGGGTGCGCGCGTTCCGCCACGTGCACGACCTCGCGGTGCTCACCCAGAGCGGGGAGCGGCGCGGCGCGCTGGTCAGCCGTGTCACCAGCGACGTCGACACCATCTCCACGTTCCTGCAGACCGGCATGCTGGTGCTGGTCCTGTCGCTGGCGCAGGTGGTGCTGGCGACGGGCCTGATGTTCCTCTACTCCTGGCAGCTGGCGCTGGTGGTGATCGGCTGCTTCGTGCCGCTGGTGCTGGCCCGCCGCAGGCTGCAGCGGCCGGTGGCGCAGGCCTACGCCGCGGTGCGGGTGCGGATGGGCGAGATGCTCTCGGCGATCTCCGAGACCGTCGTCGGCGCCGACGTCATCCGCGCGCACGCCGCCGCCGCGCGCTCCCGGCGCACCGTCGACGCCGCCGTCGAGGCCCACCGCAAGCAGGCCCTCACCGCGCAGATCGCCACCGCGGCGACGTTCTCCACGGGGGTGCTCGTCTCCGGCCTGGTGGTGGCGCTGGTCATCGTGGTCGGCACGCTGCTCGGCGTCGACGGCGACATCACCCTCGGGCGGTTGCTGGCGTTCCTGTTCCTGGCGCAGCTGTGGGTCGGGCCGGTGCAGGCCGCCACCGAGGTGCTCAACGAGCTGCAGAACGCCCTCGCCGGCTGGCGGCGGGTCGTGGAGCTCATCGACACCCCCGTCGTGGTGCCGGACCCGGAACCGGCACGGGTGCGCGAGCTGCCGCCCGGGCCGGTGGACGTGCGGGTGGAGGACGTCGCCTACACGTACCCGGGGACGGAGAGGGTGGTGCTGTCCGGGGTGACGCTGCACCTGCCCGCGGGCTCGCGCACCGCCGTCGTCGGGGAGACCGGGTCGGGCAAGACCACCCTGGCGCGGCTGATCACCCGGCTCGTCGACCCCGCGCGGGGACGGGTGCTGCTGTCCGGGGTCGACGCGCGCGACCTGCCCGGCCGCCAGCTGCACCGCCGCGTCGTGGCGGTGCCGCAGGAGGGGTTCCTGTTCGACGCGACCGTCGGGGAGAACGTGCGCCGCGGGCGGCCGGGTGCCTCCGCCGCCGACGCCCGGGCGGCGTTCGCCGAGCTGGGCCTCGGCGACTGGCTGGACGGGCTGCCCGACGGGCTGGACACCCCCGTCGGCCAGCGCGGGGAGCGGCTGTCCGCCGGGGAGCGCCAGCTCGTGGCCCTCGCGCGGGCGCACCTGGCCGACCCGGACCTGCTGGTGCTCGACGAGGCGACGTCCTCGGTGGACCCGGCCACCGAGGTGCGGCTGCAGCGGGCGCTGGAGGGGGTGCTCAGCGGACGCACGTCGGTGGCGATCGCGCACCGGCTGTCCACGGCGGAGGCCGCCGACACCGTGGTGGTGGTGGACGCCGGGCGGGTCGTGGAGGTCGGGCCGGCCGCGGAGCTGGCCCGCGCCGGGGGCGCGTACGCGCGGCTGCACGCGGCGTGGACGGCGCAGCACGGCTGAGGGAGCTGCGGTTCGATCAGGGGGAGGGCACCGCTCAAGGCCCGCCCCGTAGCGGCCGACACCACGGGGGACCGGTCCAGCCGCGGGCCGTCCCGCTGCTCCCGCAGCGCCTGCACGGAGGGCCCCGCCATGTCGACCGCGCCCACGCGCCTGATCGCCGGTCCGGCCGCAGCCCGGCACGCCGTGCACGTGGCCGGCCGCCCCGACGGGCCCGTGGTCCTGCTCGTGCACGGCTTCGGCTCCGACCAGCACGCGTGGCGGCGGATGCTGCCCGCGCTCGGCGCCGACCACCGCGTCGTGCTGCTCGACCAGGCCGGCGCCGGGGGTTTCGACGCGAGCACGTACGACCGGGAGCGGTACCGCACCCTCGACGGCTACGCGGCGGACCTGGTGACCGTGTGCGAGGAGCTCGACCTGCGCGACGTGGTCGTCGTCGGGCACAGCGTCAGCTCCGTCATCGCCGCCCGGGCGGCCGCGCGGGCACCGGAGCGCTTCCGCCGGATCGTGATGCTGGCCCCCTCGGCCCGCTACCTCGACGACCGGGCCAGCGGCTACGACGGCGGGTTCTCCGCCGAGGACGTCGAGGAGCTGCTGGCATCCCTGGACCACAACTACCTGGCGTGGACGGCGGCCACCGCGCCGATGATCATGGGGAACGCCGACCGCCCGGAGCTGGGCGAGGAGTTCACCGAGTCCATGCGCCGGTTGCACCCCGGCACCGCCCGCGATTTCGCCCGGGCGACGTTCCTGTCCGACTCCCGCGAGGTCCTCACCCGCGTCAGCACGCCCGCCCTCGTGCTGCAGTGCCGCGACGACGCCCTCGCCCCGGACACGGCCGTCTGCGAGGTCGTGGCGCGCCTGCCGCACGCCACGCTGGTGCCGCTGCGGGCCACCGGGCACTGTCCCCACGTCAGCGCGCCCGAGGAGACGGCGGCCGTGATCCTCGCGCACCTGTCCGCGCGGCCGTGACGGTGCTCCCCCGCACCGACGCCCCGGCGCCCGCGGACACCGACGCGTTCGAGGCGCTGTTCCGGCACGCCCCCTGCGGGTACCTCACCGCCGGCGACGACGGGCGCATCACCCGCGTCAACGACACGTTCCTCGCCTGGGCGGGGTACCGGCGCGAGGACCTGCTGGGCACGGCGTTCGGCCGGCTGCTGCCGGTCGGGGACCGCATCCTGTGGTCCACCCACAGCGCCCCGCAGCTCCTCAGCACCGGTGGTGTCAGCGAGGTCGTCGTCGAGGTGGTCGGCGCCGACCGCACCCGGCGGCCGGCGCTCGTCAGCGCCACCCGCGTCCCGGCCCGCGGCGGCGCCGACGCCGAGCTGCGGATCATCGTGTTCGCCGCCCCCGAGCGGCGCGCCCACGAGCGCGAGCTGATCGCCGCGCTGCACCGCCTGGAGGAGTCCGAGGACCGCCGCAGCGCCGCCGCCGAGGAGGCCCGCCGCCGCGCGCTGCTGGACGCCCTCACCGGCCTGCCGAACCGCGCCGGTGCCGTCGCCCGGCTCACCGGCGCCCTGGAGGTCCCCGGTGGTCCCGTGGCCGTCCTCGTCGTGGACCTGGACCACTTCCACGCCGTCAACGAGAGCCTCGGCCGCGCCGCCGGCGACGAGCTGCTGCTCGCCGTCGCCCGGCGGCTCGGCGACGCCACCCGCGACGGCGCCGTCGTGGCGCGGCTGTCCGCCGACGAGTTCGCCGTCGTCGACCGCTGCGACGGCACCGACGCCGCGCGCTCCCTCGCCGAGCGCCTGCTGGACGTCCTCGCCGAGCCCGTCGTGGTCGCCGGGCTGGAACTGGTGACCTCCGCCAGCATCGGCGTCGCCGTCGCGGACCCCGGGGCCGCGTCCGCCGAGCGGGTGCTGCACGACGCCGACGTGGCGGTGCAGCGCGCCAAGGCCCGCGGCCGCCAGCGCGTCGAGGTCCACGACCCCACCCGCACCGACGCCGGCGTCGACCGGCTGCGGCTGCTCGGCGAGCTGCGCCGCGGCATCGCCGCCGGTGAGCTGCGCCTGCACCACCAGCCGCTGGTGCGCCTCGCCGACGGCGGCCTGTGCGGCGTGGAGGCGCTGGTGCGCTGGCAGCACCCCGTGCGCGGGCTGCTGCCCCCGTCGGAGTTCATCGAGCTCGCCGAGCGGTCCGGCCTGGTGCGCGAACTCGGGGCGTGGGTGCTGGAGGCCGCCGTCGAGCAGGCCGCCGCCTGGGCGCGCGATGCAGAGATGCCGGACGTGGAGGTTTCCGTGAACCTCTCCGCCCGCCAGCTCACCGACCCCGCGCTCGTCGGCACCGTCACCGCCGCGCTGGCCCGCCACGGCCTCGATCCGCGCCTGCTCGTCCTGGAGGTCACCGAGACCGCCCTGGTCAACGACCCCGACGTCGCCGCCGCCGCGCTCGCCGCGTTGAAGGGGCTCGGGATCGGCATCGCCGTCGACGACTTCGGCACCGGCTACGCCAGCCTCACCTACCTGCAGCAGTTCCCCGTCGACGAGCTGAAGATCGACCGCTCCTTCGTCAGCGGCCTGGGCACCAGCGACGGCGACTCCGCGATCGTCACCACCTGCGTGCAGCTCGCCCACGCCGTCGGGGTGCGCGCCGTCGCCGAGGGCGTGGAGACCCAGGCGCAGCGGGACGCGCTGCGGGACATGGGGTGCGACGTGGGGCAGGGGTACCTGTTCTCCCGGCCGGTGGACGCGGACGCGCTGCGGGAGTGGGTGGTGGGGCGCAGGGCGTGAGGACGGGCGCTAGGCACCAGCACCCGTCCGGGGCTCCACCAGCGGCGCCCACGGCCGGTCCTCGCGCTTGGCCCGGAAGTAGTCCCCGCCCTTGCGCACCGGGTCGTCGGTGCCCCAGTCGCGGTCCTTCCCCGCGCGCCGCAGCAGCGGGACGTGCTTGCCGCAGTGGATGTACGCCTCGTCCACCTGCACCAGCACGAACAGCTCCGGCGCCCGCCCCCGGCCGGGACCCGGAGCGGACCCGGGAGCGGCGAGGAGCGCCGGCGGCGCCCCCTCTAGGTCGCGCACCTGATCGGCCCGGCACACGGCGGCCCGCCCGTTGACGTGCAACCCGATCGTCGCCTCGAAGAAGTCCACGAAGAGCAGACCCACGTGGCCGTTCTCCACGACGTTGCCCAGGCTCGCCATCACCCCGTTGCCGCGGTACTCCGGGTAGACCAGCGACCGGGGACCGAGGACGGTGACGAACCCCGCCGGTCCCGCCCGGAACGAGCAGTCGGCCTCCCCGTGCCGGTCGGCGGTCGCGACGAACACCATGTCCATGCGCGCGACGAACCGGCGCATCTCCTCGTCGAGGTGGTCCAAGACCTGGTGGTCGTAGAAGGCGGCGGCACGGCGCTCCGTGCCGAGATTGCGCTGCAGGAGGTGCTCACCCGCACAGCCGGGCAGCGGCGCAGGGCGTGGCCGGTCGGGTGAGGACGACATGGCGCGCTCCTCTCCCGCTCGACGGTCCGCACCAGGTGGAGGGTGGATCGAGGGCCCCGGATACCCCCGGGCGGGGATCGGCCGGGGGGCAGCGGGTCCTTGAACGTGGCCGTGGTGGTGCCTAGCGTCGGCGCATGTCGACAGCATCGACGCAGATGTGGGGCACGGCGCGGCTGGTGATCCGCGAGGGCAAGCTGGAGGAGGTCAAGCGCCTCGTCGCCCGGGCGACCGAGATCGTGCGCACCCAGGACCCGGGCACCATCGAGTACGCCGTGTTCGTCAACGCCGAGGGCACCGAGTGCTTCGTGCACGAGCGCTACCGCGACCCCGCCGCCGGCATGGCGCACTCCGCCAACATCGCGCCGCTGATGGCGGAGTTCCTCCAGGTGTGCACGATCACCGGGGAGGTGTGCGGGAACCCCAGCCCGGAGCTGCGCGCGGCGCTGGAGGGCGCGGGGGTGCGGGTCTACACGCCGCTGGAGGTGGGTGGGTGACCGCTGGCGGTGGGGCGGCGCGGCACGCTCCGCAGCAGGGCGCTGACGTCCCGGCCGACGAGGGTGATGGCCTCCCGCCGCCAGGACTGCACGATCGGCTCGTCCGCTGCCACGTGCGCGCGGAGGTCCTGCAGGGAGACGTCGTACGGTTGCGCCCGGTTGCCGGTCCACGCCTCCACCGCGGTGACCAGCGCATCGACCTGCGCCTCCCACGTCCGGGACTGCTCGGCGTCCAGGTCGGGGCGCACGAGCAGGAGGTCGATGTCGGAGTCGGTACCACCCTCCCCGCGGGCGAGGGATCCGAAGACGGCTGCCGTCTGCGCGGGTACGGACCATGCGTCGACGTGGGTCGTGAGGCGCCGCAGCAGCTCGGCGCGCAGGTGCGCCAGGATCTCGACCGCCGGCCACGCCAGGTGGTCGCGGTTGGCGCTGTAGTGGACGGCGTTGCTGCGCCGCTCGGCGTGGACGACCCCTTCGCGGGCGAGGCGGGTGAGGACCCGCTGCACACCTGCTCGCGACCCCACCCCGACCAGGCGCGCCACCTCCCGGCCCGCCAGGGGTGCAGTGGTCCGCGCGAGCACCGCCAGGACCGGGCCGTCGAGGGACGGCACCACGCTGCGCTCGGGTTGGGCGAGGTCCATGCGGCGACTATAAGAGCCAGGAGGCCAGAAAAGTAGCCACCCATGTGCTGCTTCGCTGTCCGGCCACCCAACAACCGGTGGCGCACATGCCGGGGCCGCGCGCGGGTAAGGGCGTCGTGGACCAGCGCCCACCGCCGGGTCCACGCCCCGCCACCAGCCGCGGAGCGCAGTCCACGCGGTGGGACCGCGACGAGAGCACACCCACGACACCGGGAGGCACGATGTTCGACCGCTTCACGACCCCCGAGGACCTCTTCAGCTACAAGCTCGGGCTGGCCCTCAGCATGGAGCGCGACATCCTCGCGAACCTCGCCGTCCTGCAGGAAGCCGCCCAGCGCGAGGAGCTCAAGACCCTCCTCGCCGAGCACGCCGTGGAGACCCAGCAGCAGATCGAGAACCTCGAGGCCGCCTTCGGGCTGCTCGGCGAGGAGGTCCAGGCGCACGAGTGCCTGGTCACCAAGGCCATGGCCAAGGAGGTCACCGGCACCCTGCGCAAAACCGACGCCTCCCTCGCCGACGCCGTCGTGCTGTCCGCCGCGCTGGAGACCGAGCACCACGAGGCCGCCGTCTACGAGTTCCTCATCACCAACGCCGACGCCCGCGGGGCGCAGGGCGTCAAGGCGCTGCTCGAAGCGAACCTCGCCCAGGAGGACGTCGCCCGCGAGCGCATCACCACCATGGCCCGGCGCATCGCCCACGAGGGCGTCGCCGTGCCCGTGGAGGGGACGAGCGGTGGGGTCAAGGCGGCCGTCGCCGCCGGGGTCGCCGTGGCTGCCGGTGCGGCGGCGGTGATCGGGTCGCGGGTGGCGGGGTCCTCCGAGTCCGGTGGGCACGCGGCGGAGGCGGAGGCTGGCGTGCCGATCGCACATGCCGGCGGGGCGGCTGCGGCACCGGCTTCGGGCACCGTGGTGACGCCGCCTGCGGACACCACCGTCACCACGGACGACGGACTCGTGGTCGCCGAGGAGCTCAACGACGACGCCCTGCAGGAGCGCATTGTGGAGTCCGAGGCGCGGGAGAACGCGGAGCACTGACCCCACGCCGGGGCCTGCGCCGGTCGCTGGGGCGACGCCCGCAGGCTATGTGGAGGACGACGGTCACACATCCGACCCGAGGTGGGACGGTATCGCGTGACCACCGGCACCTGCGGCGACCCCGGCCCGCACCCGGGTGCGTCCACGCCCGCCGTCTCTCAGCGCATGAGCCGGATGCGGCGGCGCGACAACGGGCCCGAGATGGCGATCCGCCGGAGGCTGCACGCGCGCGGGCTGCGCTACCGCGTCGTCTGGCCCGTTCCCGGGCAGCGGCGGCGGACGATCGACATCGCCTTCACGCGGGCGCGGCTCGCCGTGTACGTCGACGGCTGCTTCTGGCACGGGTGCCCGGAGCACGCCCACCTGCCGAAGGCGAACGCCGGGTGGTGGGCGCAGAAGATCGCGTGGAACCGGGCACGGGACGCCGACGTCACCCGACAGCTCGAGACGCTGGGGTGGACGGTGCTGCGGGTGTGGGAGCACGAGGACCCGGAGGAGGTGGTGGAGCGAGTGGTGGGGTGGCTCCGGGATCGGTGTGCAGCGGACGCGTGAGCGTCCGGACCTCCGGGCCGTGCGTCGTCGCAGCACCTCGCCTGGCGTGGGGCGACGCGATGACCAGCTCACGAGTGGCGATGCGTGGCGACCACTAGGCTGGCCGTCGTGGAGGAGAGCGTGGCTGCTGAGCTCCGAGCGATGGTGGCGGAACGCGACTGGGGGCAGTTCCACACACCTGAGAACCTGGCGAAGAGCATCGTCATCGAAGCCTCCGAGCTGTTGGAGTGCTTCCAGTGGGGCGCTGAGGTGGACCACGGACGGGTGCAGGGCGAGCTGGCCGACGTGCTCACGTACTGCTACCTCATGGCCGACAGGCTGGGCGTCGACGCCGATCGGATCGTCCTGGCCAAGCTCGAGGAGACCCGGTCCAAGTACCCCGTCGAGAAGTCTCGAGGCCGGAGCACCAAGTATGACCAGCTTTGAGATCGAGGAGTTGCACTTCGACGCTCGTAGCCTCAAGACTTGGGCGTTGCTGGACGACCGCCACCGGAACTGGCCTGTCGTGTACACGCTCGACGGACCTGGCGAGGTCTACGTCGGCGAGTCGCTCAACGCGGCCGGCCGCTTCAAGCAGCACCTCGAGACGGGGAAGAAGCGGCTCCGCCGCGCCCGGGTCGTCGTGGACCCCACCTTCAACAAGTCGGTCTGCCTGGACCTCGAGTCGTACCTCATCCGCCTCTTCGCGGGCGACGGCAGGTACGAGGTGCTCAACCGCAACGACGGCATCACCGACGCCGAGTACTACGGCCGGGAGGACTACCAGAAGGCCTTCGAGCGGATCTTCGAAGAGCTGAGGGAGCGGGGTGCCTTCAGCCGCTCGGTGCGAGAGATCGAGAACACCGACCTCTTCAAGCTCTCGCCATTCAAGGCGCTGACCCCCGATCAAGCCATCGCGGTCGAGGACATCCTCTCCGGGCTCTTCGACGACCTCGAGAAGAAGGTTTCGAGCCGCCTGGTGGTCCAGGGCGACCCGGGAACCGGCAAGACCGTCGTCGCCATCTACCTGATCAAACTGCTGACCGACATCCAGAACGCCGATCTGACCGATCCGGTGGGCGAGGACTCGATCCTCTCCGAGTTCTTCGTCGAGGGGTACCCGCAACTGCTCGCCGGACTCCGCATCGGGCTGGTGGTACCGCAGCAGTCCCTGCGCAAGTCGATCCAAAACGTCTTCCGCAAGACCCCGGGGCTCAAGCCGTCCATGGTCATGACGCCGTTCGAGGCCGCGCAGGCCGACACTCGCTTCGACCTGCTGGTCGTCGACGAAGCGCACCGCCTGAACCAGCGCGCGAGCTTGGCATCAGGAGCGGTGAACGCGCTGTTCCCCAAGATCAACGTGCGGCTCTTCGGCGCCGACGACCGGGGCTTGACCCAACTGGACTGGATCAACGCGGTGAGCCGGCACCAGATCTACCTGGTGGACGCCGCACAGGCGGTCCGCCCCGCTGACGTCCCGCGCCAGGTCCTCGAAGACCTCACCGCGACAGCCAAGGCCGCTCGTCGCCACTACCCGCTGACGACACAGATGCGCGTGAAAGCCGGCTCCGACTACGTCGGTTACATCCGGGGCGTCCTCGACGGCGCACCCGTCGAACCGCAGGCTTTCCCCGGCTATGACCTGCGGCTCTTCGACGACCTCGGCGAGATGCTGGCCGTGGTCGCGGAGAAGGAAACCGAGGTCGGCCTCGCCAGGACGGTCGCAGGGTACGCGTGGCCGTGGCGGAGCAGGCACGACCCCACCGCCTTCGACATCACGATCGACGAGTGCCACCTGCGGTGGAACAGCACGGACGTCGACTGGGTGAACTCGCCGACGTCCACCGAAGAGGTGGGGTCGATCCACACCATCCAGGGCTATGACCTCAACGTCGCGGCCGTCATCATCGGACCTGACCTGCGGTTCGACACCGCCACCCGGCGGATCCGCTTCGACCGCTCCAACTACCACGACAAGAAGGGCATGCAGAACAACCCCAGCCGAGGGATCACGTACACGGACGAGGACGTGCTGCAGTTCGTCAAGAACATCTACGCCGTGCTGCTGACCCGCGGCATCCTGGGAACGTACGTGTACGTCTGCGATCCCCCGCTGCGGGAGCACCTCCGGCGCTACCTCCGCCCCTGACACCGCACGGCACGATCCGGTGATCACTCCTCCGGTGGCAGGGTGCCGTGCGCCTTGGCGATCATCCCCTTGATCAGCTCGCTGTGCCTGGTCAGATCGCTCGCAGTCAGGCGGAGACGGTAGCGACCCCATCGGACCTGGTAGTCCAGCACGTCGACGCCGGACTGCTCCAGCTGGGCGGTCAGCTCGTCGGAGCGGGGGATCCGGAATTCGACGGCCACGTACTCCTTGCGTGGGCGGAACGCTGCGAAGTTGTCCGCGACCCCGTCGCGAGCCAACCCGATGTAGTGCTTGTTGTACTTCAAGCTGAGGCTCGGGTCGTGCGCCCGAACCATCTCCCAGAGCGCGTCCACGATTTTCAACGAGGCAGGAGTGCCGCGAGACTCCCAGTAGGAGCGGTCCGCTGACGCGTTGACGGCCTCGTCGTCGTCATCGACACCGAGGGTGGTCACATCCATGACCCTGGTGGTGTGGAGCGTCAGCACGTCCCCGACCTGCAGCGCCGACAGCTGGATGGCGATCAGCGGGATGAATCCGTTGAAGAGCGACAAGACGTTGAGGAACCGGCTGGTGATGTCCTCGGCCACGATGACGGCGATGTGGTCGTACTGGGGGTAGCGCCGCCTCTCGATGTCCCAGTACTCGACGGTGCGGATGATGTGCGTCTCGTCCGTGGCGCCGAGCTGGAGCTCGACCTCGTAGCGGGTCGGCTTGTCCGCGCCCACGTCGGACAGCAGCAGGTCCAGCCTGCCCGCTCGCGGCTGCCTGCGCTCGACGTCCTTCACCACGAGGTCGCCGAGGCCGAGCAGCGACGGGTCGTTGGCGATCCGCTCCTGCAGCCACTTCTCCGTGTACAGCGGGTGCCCGGCGAGACTGATCGGCTTCGATGCCTGGTACTCCACGACACTTCCTCCTGGCGGTCCTCGTCGAGCCTATCGGGCGAGCACCGTCAGGTCATGGGTGGCGGGTCAGTCGTCACTCCGGGTTGCACCACGGACCGGCTCGATGGCACCCATCGCGAGCACCAGGTCCGCCAACTCGTCCAGGCTTTGCACGACCTGCTGCAGGAGCACGTCGGGCGGCAGCTGGAACCGTGCCCCGAACATGCAGTCGCGGGACCGCTTGGTCTGCCCCTCCCCGAAGCCGATGCCCAGGTACGGCGGTGCCCCCGCTGCCACGATGCGCTGCCAGCCGGCGCGGTCGTGGGCCGCCTTGGTGTTGGGCTTGTTGCGGACCCAGTCGGTGCGTGCCGAGGCCATCGCGGGCCACATGGCGTGCAGGTAGTCCCAGTCGAAACCGGCGGAGGTGTCGACGCCCACCTGGTTGAGCATCACCTTCACCGAGGGACCCAGGGGCCGGCGCGACGTCTCACCGACCCGCTTGGGGTAGCTGCGCACCGGTAGCCGCTCCTCCGCCTCCACGAGCACCCGGTAGCCCTCCTCGGCTGCCGGCAGGTACATCCGGGTGATCCAGCTCACCCCTGCGCTGGAACTCACCAGGTCGTGCTGTATCGGTTCCGGGGGGCCAGCTGCCCGAAGACCCACGACATCCGGGCGCGCATGGCGAGGACGAAGTCCTCCCCGACGTGGAGGTCGTTCCACCGGGTGTCGGCGCCGACCCGGGGAAGCGAGGACGCCAGGTGCTGAGCCCACGCCTGCGCGGTCTCTGCCACCCAGGCATCGCTGCTCCGGCTGAAGGCGGTGAGGAGCCGCTCCCACGTGATGGCGCGCCAGCCCTCCTGAGCCGCGATGTCGATCTGCAGCCTCTCGGGGAAGACGAGCAGGTAGTGCTCCGCCTCGGGAAGGGCCGTGCGGTAGCGGGAGAGCTGCTGGCGCCCGAGGCCGGACAGGACCTTCACCTCGATCACGCTGCGGGGTAAACTTTCGAGCTCCAGCACGAGGTCGATGCGGTCCTTGCCCTCGGTGCTGACCTCACGACGCACGCGCAGGCTCGTGCGGTTGCCCTCGAGCCCGAGCAGCGCTGCCACGCAGCCCGGGTCTGCCTCGATGAGCACGGCGAGCAGGTCGCTCCACCGGTTCTCGCTGTCGAGGGGCAGGATGCGGGCGATCGGCACGGTCATGGTTCCTCCTCGTCGAGGCGCGTCCGGTCGAGCTCTTCAGGTCACCTCGTGGACGCGGGACAGCGGCTCTCGGGCGACGAGCTGGGCGGACGGGACGTCCGCGAGCCGGCGGGCGACGGTGTCGGCGGCGAGCGGGCGCGGCAGGACGTCGGCGAACTTCAACCCGTTGACGGCGTCGTCCGCCACCGCCGGACGTGCCGTTGCCCAGTCGACGGCGTCCAGGGCGGTGCTCAGCTCGCCGGGATCGAGGTCGATCCGCAGCCGCAAACGGGTGTCGTCGTAGGACGTCATGGGGTCGACAATGCTGGGCAGCGCCGCCGCGTGCACCTACGAGGTGCTCGCTCGCCCCTGGCCGACGACCGCAGTGTCGTCCTTCACCAGCTCGGTCGGCACCCAGTCCTCCGCCGACGCGCTCAGCGGCGTGCGCTCCACGCCCTCGTGCGGGTGGATGCCGCGCCGCTCCAGCGCCTCCCACAGTCCGGCCATCGCCCGATCCGGGTCGTAGTTGAACTCGCTGTCCCGAACCCGCCAGAACTGCCACCCGGCGCGCTTGAGCTCCTGCTCGCGGTGCAGGTCGTTGAGCCGCTGCTCCGGCGAGGAGTGCCAGTGCTCACCGTCGCACTCCACGGCCAGCCGACCCTTGGCGCCGGTGACGACGAGGTCGATGCGCCGACCGTTGACCTCCCACTGCGGGGTGACCTGGTAGCCGCGCTCGCGGATGCGCAGGTACACGCGCTGCTCGAAGAGGGAGTCGAAGGGCTCGTGCGGCTCGTCGGGGGTGACGTTGGCCAGGTCGGAGGCGACCCGCGGCGCCGGCGGGTTGATCAAGTAGGTGAGCAGGGACCGGCGCAGGTCCTTCGGTGAGAGCAGGTCGGGCGTCACGGAGTGGAAGAGCCACATCTGGTCCTGCGCCCGGCTGGCGGCGACGTTGAAGCGGCGCTGGTCCTCCTCCCGGCTGAGGGCGTTGCGCTTCTCCGCGACGACCATGGACAGGAAGGCGACGTGCCGTTCGTCGCCCTGGAAGTCCGGGGGTGTGCCGACGCGGAGCTTGCGCTGCTCGAAGGCGTCAGCGGGCACGAGCCGGCGCAGCTCGTCCTCGATGAGGTCGACCTGCGCCTGACCCTGCAGCACGATGACGCCGAAGGTCTTGCCGCGGTACGCCGGGTCGTCGAGGCACGTGGCGACCCGCTCGGCGATGGCCGTGGCTTCCGCCTTATTGCGCAGCCGGGCGTTGACCCCGTCGCTGACGGCACCGGGCACGTGCGTCAGGCGCAGGGGCTGGAGCCGGTCGCTGCCGAACTGCCGCAGCGGCACGAGGGGCGATTCGGCGTAGAACTGCCGCGACGACCAGTCGATGATCTCCGGCATGCAGCGGAAGTGCTCCCGCAGCTGCACCATCCCCCCGAAGCGGGTCTTGAGCAGGCTGAAGAGGCTGTCGCGCGGCGTGAGCGAGTTGCGCAGGTGGCGCGGCAGGTCGGGCAGGTAGTCGTCGAGCTTGTCGAAGATCGGCTGCAGCTCGCCGTGGCTCACCGCGGACGGCGCGCACTGCTTGTCGTCACCCACGACGATGACGCGCGGCGCCAGCCACAGCAGGAAGAGCGCTTCGATGCTGGCCTGGCTGGCCTCGTCGATGATGACGACGTCGAAGGAGTTCTTGTCCGGCGGTACCGTCTCCAGGACCTCCGCGAGCGGCATGATCCACGCGGGGACAGCGCCCCGGGCATCTGCCATCGCCTCCCGCGCGCCCCGTGCGTAGTAGTGCACGTACTTGCCGGTGCCCTTGCCCATCGACTTGGTGTTCTGCTGGTAGGAGCGCAAGGCCTGCGACTGCTTCGCGGTCATCCGGGCCAGGCACGCCTGCCACGCCTTGGCGGCCGCCAGCTGCGCGGTGAGGGACCGCACGGTGCGGATCGCCTCGTCGAGCTGCTGGTCGAGCTGGGCTTCGCGGCCGGGAGCGCGCTGGGCGTCGAAGAAGGTCTGCGCAGCCGCCCACGCCCAGGCGTCGGCCAGGCTCCCGAGCCGCTGCTGCCACGCCGGATCACCCGCGGTGGCCTGCACGAGCTGCGCGAGGCCCGGGTGGGCGGCGTTGAGCTCCCGCCAGAGCTCGTCGGCGCGCGCCTGCTGCTCGACGTCGATGCGCGCGTCCGCCAGGGCGGTGCAGGCTGCGGCGTAGGCGTCGACGTCCCGACTGCGTGCCGCGGTGATGAGGTTGCGGCACTCCGGCGCGGCGCGCTCGACGCCCGCGATCCGCTCGACGTCCTCGACGGCCCGGTCGACGGCGTCGGTGGCCCTGCGCGCCGCGAGTTGCGCCCGGACCGACTCCAGCCCCTCGACGAGCTCGGCCCACTGCTCCCAGGTGGTGAGGCTGAGCGCGACACCGGCGGCGGCCAGCTCGTCGCGCATCCTCTCCATGGCCTGCACGAGCTCACCGATGGACGTGAGCTCCCGGGCCGCGCCGACGAGCTGGGAGATCCGCCGGCCGAGCGGTGCATCGGCCGGCACGGAGAGCCCCACATCGGCCCAGCGCGCGGCGAGGGCGTCGACGGTGACCTCCGCCTCGAGGCGGGCCAGCACCAGCTCGAGGAGCTCGGCGTTCGTCGGGGCCAACCCGTCCACGGCCGCCCCGTCGAGCAGCGGCGCGGCCTGCTTCTGCACCGCCGGCTTGAGGAGCCCCTTCAGCTTGCCGCCGCTGCGGAAGTACTCGTGCAGCGCACGACCGGCGGCGAGCTGCCCCGCACGGCTTCCCGCGCCGGTCGCCTCGAACGCCGGTAGCTCGACGGTGCGCAGCCCCAGGGAGCGCAGCAGCCGCTCGGCGTCCTCGGCGCGGTCCGCGACGTCGGAGACCTGCTGCCACAGGCTGGCGTCGCGGCCGGCGAGCGCGTCGTCGAGGCACTGCTGACGCCAGTCCGCCGGGCCGCTGCGCAGCGTGGACAGCCCAGCGCCGATGCGCTCCGCCGCAGGCTGCAGCCGGGTGAACGCAGCATCGTCGATCGGCTGCAGGGCCTCGGTCAGATCGCTGCGGGCGGCTCGCGCCTCGACGGCGGCGGCACGCTCGGCAGCCACGAGACCGGTGAGCACCTCGGGGCTGAGCAGCGCGTCACCGGGTGGGATGACCTGCGCCGTCCGAGCGCGCCGCTCGGCGGTGGCACCGGCGAGGAGGCCGACCAGCTCACCGATCCGCGCCGCGGGGACGGGCAGGCTCGCCGGAGCGCCCGTGGGCAGTGGTGTCGGCATCCAGCCGAGCCGCTCACGGCGATCGCGCAGCCGGGCGGCGATGGTGCCGAGCGTGCCGGAGTAGCCAGGCGCGACCTCGGGGTGGTGGTAGGTCTCCGACTCCCGCAGCGCCCGGATCTGCTCCGTCAACCTCGCCACGGCCGAACGTGCGGCGTCCCGCTGCGCGGCGAGGTCCGCGACCGCCCGGGTGTACTCGGCCTGGTCGAAGCTGGAGTGCCGGTCGACGAGGGCGTTGACGCTGCGCGACAGCTCCGCCGAGCCACCACGGCCCTGATCCGTCATGGACACGCACAGCTGCTGCACCTCGGCCGGCAGCTTGTCGCGCAGCACGGCCAGCGCCTGCGCCTTCTGGCTCGTCACCAGGACCCGCTGCCCCTCGGCGACGAGGGCGGAGACGAGGTTGGCGATGGTGTGCGTCTTGCCCGTCCCGGGCGGGCCCTGCACCACCACACCCGTCTCGTGGCGCAGCCGCGTCATGATCCGCGCCTGCTCCGGGTTGGCCGGCAGCGGGAAGAGCGGGTCGGCGGTGAGCTCGGTCGTGCTGCCCTCGGCCGCCAACCACCGCCGGCGCTCGTGCGGCTCCAGCGCCGTGAGCAGCTGGGCCAACCCGAGGGGCGCAGCGCCGTCCGCGCCGGACAGCGCCTCGAGCATCCGCTCGTAGTAGCCGATGAGGCTCGCCCGGCCGCGTGGACGCAGGACCAGAGCAGGTGCGAACCGGAGCACCGGCGTGGCGGCGACCTCCTCCTGCGGCTGCCAGTCCTTCTCGTAGGCCCGGCAGCTCGGGAGCCCCAGCACGCGCCACTGCTCGAGCAGCTCGTGGTTGTCGTCCGCCAGCGGGCCGGCCTCCATCGCACGGGCCGTGACGCGGGACGGCTCGGCGCGCGCGGCGTCAAAGCCCTCGACACCGGTGAGCAGGTCGCGGTCGTGCACCCGCAAGCCACCGCCCTCGGCGACTGCCAGGCGCAGGACACCCGTCCGCTCGTCGACCTCGATGCCCAGGCGGGTGCTGAGGAGGTGGTTGCGGACCCGGGGCGTCTTGGGCGGTTGGACGGTGATCAGGCCGGTGGCGAGGACGAGCTCGTACTGGTCGTCCTGCTGGGACAGCTGCCGGTAGATCGTGCTCAGCTCGTCGTACCAGCGCCGCGCAGGCGCGGTGCGCCGGTCGCACTCGGCCCACGCGGTCCACTCGGCGCTCCAGCGCTCGTAGGCGCGGCGCACCTCCCGGTCGGACGGCGCCGCATCAGCGCTGTCCAGCGCCTCCAGGGTGAGGGGCGCCTCCTGCAGCTCGGGCAGCGGAGCGCTCGAGTCGTCGATCGTCGCGGTCTCCACCCAGCCGTGGAGCACCCCGGGCAGCGCGGGAGCCGCTTCCGCCGGTACGGGCGCGAAGGAGCAGAGGACGTCGCCGACCTCGGCCGTGGAGTCGGCAGCGACCCCCTCGGGCAAGTCCACCAGCCACAGCACGTGCCGGTAGGCGGCGACGTCGAGCACCGGGGCGCGCCCCGCCCGGGCGAGGTCGCGCAGGAACTCCACGAGTCGGGCCGTCTGCCCGACCATCTGACGGCTCAGCGCCGACTCCGCCACTGCCATGTGCCCTCCTCGCTCCTCCTTCGAGTGTGCCCGAGGCCACCGACTGATGAGTGGACGCGAGCCGCTGGCTGATCGTCAGCACCCGCTCGGACCAGCGGCGATGGATCATCGATCAGCACTGCCGGCTGCTGCAGACACAGCTCGAGCCCGCCCAAAAGCGCAGCATTAACCCGCCCAAATCCGCAGCCTAATTCCGCCCAAAAGCGCAGCTCAGCTAGGCTGTACCGGTGCCCGCAGCCCTGGCCTCCCACGTCGATCGCCGGGCGCTCGCCGTCGCCCGCGCCCGCGTCGACGAGGAGCTGGTCATCCTCCTCGAGGGCCCGCGCTCCGTGGGCAAGTCCACGATGCTGCGCGACCTGGCCGCGTCGCTCGGCGCGGAGGTCCTGGACCTCGACGACCTCGCGACGCGCGACGCCGTGACGCGCGACCCCGCGCTCTTCATGGCCGGGCCGTCACCGGTCTGCGTCGACGAGTACCAGAAGGCGCCGCTCGTCCTCGACGCGATCAAGGCCGAGCTCAACAGGAGCGGGCGCCCGGGCCGCTTCGTCCTCGCGGGATCCACCCGCTTCGACGCCCTCCCCGAGGCAGCGCAGTCGCTGACGGGTCGCCTGCACCGCCTCACCGTCCGTCCCCTGTCCCAGTGCGAGCTCGACGGCGGTGGCCACTCCCCCGTGGCCCAGCTGTTCGAGGACCCCGCCGGAGCTGTGGGCAGCGCCCCGTCCACCACTCCCCGCGAGGAGTACGTCGAGCGGGTGGTGGCCGGCGGCTTCCCCATGGCGCTCGCTCGCCGGACACCTGCCGCGCGCGCCCGCTGGTTCGACGACTACGTGCGCTTGACGCTCGAGCGGGACGTCCGCGAGCTCAGCAAGGTGCGCCAGGCGGCTGCGCTGCCGCGCCTCCTCGAGCGGCTCGCCGGCCAGACGGGTCAAGTGCTGACCACGGCATCAGCCGCTGCGGACGTCGGGCTGGACGAGCGGACCGCCGACGGCTACCTCCGGCTGCTCGAAGCGGTCTTCCTGGTCCACCGGCTGCCCGCCTGGGCACGGACCACGACGTCGCGGGCACGGCAGCGCCCCAAGCTGCACGTCGTGGACTCCGGCGTCGCCGCCCGGCTCCTGCGGCTGGGGCCGGACAAGCTGGCCGCTCGCACACCGGCAGCGCTGCAGCAGTTCGGCCACCTGCTGGAGACCTTCGTCGTCCAGGAGCTCCTGACCCAGGCGTCGTGGACGGACGACCTGACGGGAGCGGGCCACTGGCGCACCAAGGACGGCGACGAGGTGGACCTCGTGCTCGAGCGGGACGACGGCGCCGTCATCGCGTTCGAGGTGAAGGCCGGCAGCCGGGTGCCCGGTGACGAGCTCAAGGGGCTGCGCAAGCTCCGCGACGCGGTGGGTGAGCCGTTCCTCGCCGGCATCGCGCTGTACCTCGGGCAGCGGTCGTACACCTACGAGGACCGGCTGCACGTGCTGCCCGTCGACCGGCTGTGGCGCGGGTGAGACACCTCGGCACACGACACGTGCTCCGCACGATGCGTCGTGGCGACGTGGGGTGCGACGCCGGGTGACGTCACCGTCGTGGCGGCCTCACCCCTGCCCGTGCGCCTCCTCGTACGCGGCGACGACCTCGTGGGGCAGGCGACCGCTGCCGGCCACGCTGTACCCGGCAGCACGCGCCCACTCCCGGATCCGCGTCGACGACGACCGGGACGACCCCGCCGCAGCAGGTGGCACTGGCGCCAGCCACTCCTCCCCACCCGCGAAGACGTCGTCCACCTCCGCGGCGATCGCCTCCACCGCACCGGCCAGCGCCTGGTCGTGCGGCGCCTCCAGCGGCAGGCTCTCCACGTTCCTCAGCCGCCGGCCGATGGCCCGGTGCCGCACCCCGGCCTGCTCGGCGGTGTTGCGGGCGGTGTCGAGGTGCTTGACCAGCTTCTCCCAGACGCCGGCGGAGTTCTCGAACTCGGTCTTCACGTGCCCGAGGACCTGCCACACCTCGCTGGAGCGCCGCTGGATGGCGAGGGTCCGGAAACCCATGGACAGCGACCCGAGCAGCGCGGTGAGGGTGGTGGGGCCGGCGACGACGATGCGGTGCTTGGTGCGCAGCTCGTGCACGAGGCCGTGCTGGCGCACCACCTCGGCGAAGAGGCCCTCCGTCGGCAGGTACATGACGGCGAAGTCGGTGGTGTGCGGCGGATTGACGTACTTGCCCGCGATGGACGTCGCCTCGGCCCGCACCCGGTCGAGGAACGCCTTGGTGGCCGCCTTGGTCCCGGCGGTGTCGCCCTCCTCCCAGGACGCCTGGAGCCGCTCGTAGACGTCCATCGGGAACTTGGAGTCGATGGCCAGCCACACCGGCCGGCCGTCCTCGCCGCCGGGCAGGCGCACCGCGAAGTCGGCCATCTCCACGGACTCGGGGTTCACCCGGTACTGCTTCTCGTATTGCTCGGGGGTGAGCAGGTCGGCGAGCAGGGCGTCGAGCTGCAGCTCCGCCCACACGCCGCGGGTCTTGACGTTGGTGAGGGTGCGCTGCAGGGACCCCACGCCCTGGGCGAGCACCTGCATCTCGCCGAGGCCCTTGTGGACGCTCTCCAGCTGGCCGCTGACCTGCTTGAAGCTGGCGTCGAGCCGCTCGCCGAGGGTGGCGTCCAGCTTCTCCTGGACGGTGGCGCGCATCTGCTCCAGCTTGACCTCGTTGGCCGCGGACAGCTTGTCGAGGGCGGCCTGCAGCTCCTGGCGGGCCTCGCGCTGCTCGCCGGACACGGTGGCCGTGAGGGCGGTCAGCTTCTCCGCCTGCTCCTGCTGCATCCGCTGCAGCGCGCCGGTCTGCTCCTGGCGCAGCTCCTTGCCCACGGTGGCGAGCTCGCCCTGGAAGCGGTGCAGCGAGTCGCTCAGCTCGGTGCGGAACTGCGCGAGCTGCTCCCCCTGCTCGGTGCGGGCCGCCGCGGTCGAGGCGGTGAGCTCGGCGACCCGGTCGGTGGTCGCGGTCTGCAGGTCCGCGAAAGCCGCACGCTGCGCCGCGCTGAAGGTGTCCAGCTGGGCCGCCTGCTCCAGCCGCGCCGCCTCCTGGCGCTCGACGACGGCCTTCACCTCGTCGACGACAGCCGCGCGCAGCTCGCGGGTCACGACGGTCAGCAGCTCCTGGAAGGACGCCAGCTGCTGCTGCACCTCACCACGCAGCGCCGCCAGTTCAGCGCTCTGGGTGGTGCGCAGCGCGGTGCTGGCCTCGCGGGAGGTCTGCTCGGTGGCGCGCTGCTGCTCGTAGAGGGTGGTGACCAGTTCCTGGCGCAGCTCGCGCAGCGCTCGGTCCTCGTCCTCGGCGGCGCTGCGCAGCTCGGCGCGCACCTCGGACGTGGCGGCGCCCTGGGCCTGGCGGAGCCGGTCGTGCTCGTCGCGCAGGGACGAGCTGATCGACTCCACGAGCATCCGCACCGTCTGCACGCCCTGGGTGAGCTCCGGGTCGGTGCCGGCCGGGGCGCTCGTGGTGGGAGCGGTGCGCGTGCGCCAGGCGAGCAGCGAGAGAACCGCGGCGATCGAGCTCACGACGAGCACGGCGATCAGCAGGAACAGCACGGACGACTCCAGCAGGACGGGGTGCGCCGTTGCTCGACGCTCGGGTGGGGCTCAGCCCTGTCTGAGACGTCGACCGGACGCTCCCCGCGCTGGAGACGTCCGGGCGGGTGCACCCGAACGGCCGAAGGCCGGGAGGACGCGCTACGACGCCGCCCGGCACCGCTCGTAGTACCACGTCGAGTCGGCACGTGGTGCGCTACCGATCGCGCCTTGATCACGCTACCTTTTGGCAGCTCCCCAGGCTGTCGATCGCATCTGGTGGATCCGGCGGGCACCCGCCCGGCTATCGGATCAGCGCCGCTGGCACAGTGGCCCGGTGGCAGCGCTGCACCCCCACCAGCCCGACGCCGTGCTCGTCGAGGGCCTCTACGAGACGCTGGTCTCCGCTGACCTCGACGCGGTCCTCGCCCAGCTCGACGGCTGGCACACCGACGTTCGCCGCGTCGACGCCGCCGACGCCCCGCACGTCCTCGCCCGCCACGTCGGCGACCTCGTGCGCCGGACGCTGGAAGCCACGCCCGACGCGGACGACCGGCTGGTCCTGGTGCGGGACCTGCTCGGCGTCCTCGGCGCCGCCGGCGCCGTGCCGGTGCCCGACGAGGACGGCGCACCGCGCGAACTGGTCGCCGCGCACCGCCAGCAGGCGCTGGCGCAGCCGTCGACGGTCCGACCGGCCACCCCGCTGTCCGAGGCGGCCCTGCTCACCAACAGCCACGCCGACCCGAGCCTCGCCGCGGAGCTTCGCGCTGAACTGGCCAGCGCGGACCGGGTCGACCTGCTGTGCGCGTTCGTGAAGTGGTCCGGGCTGCGGCTGCTGGAGCGGGAGCTCCGCGACCTCACAGCCCGTGGGGCGCCGCTGCGGGTCATCACGACGACCTACATGGGTGCCACGGAGCGGGCAGCGCTGGATGCACTCGTCGAGCGGTTCGGCGCCGAGGTGAAGGTGACCTACGAGACGGCCCGCACCCGGCTGCACGCCAAGGCGTGGGTGCTGCGGCGCAACACGGGCTTCGACACCGCCTACGTCGGCTCCTCGAACCTGTCGCGCGCCGCGCTCGTCGAGGGGCTGGAGTGGAACGTGCGGTTGTCTGCCGTGGCGAACCGGGCGCTGCTCGACAAGTTCGAGGCGACGTTCACCAGCTACTGGGAAAGCAGCTCCTTCGAGACATACCAGCCCGAGCGGGACGGCGACAAGCTCGACCGGGCGCTCGCCGACGCCGGCCACACGAGCAGCAACCGCATCCGGATCTCCGGCTTGGAGGTGACGGCGCGCCCGCACCAGCAGGAGATGCTCGAGCAGCTGGCCGGGGAGCGGCAGCTGCACGACCGGCACCGCAACCTCGTCGTCGCGGCCACCGGCACCGGCAAGACGGTGCTCGCCGCGCTGGACTACCGGGCGCTGCGCGCGCAGCACGGTAGGGACCTCACCCTGCTGTTCGTGGCGCACCGCCACGAGCTGCTGGACCAGGCGCGGCGCACCTACCGGGAGGTGCTCGGCGACGGCTCCTTCGGAGATCTGCTCGTGAGCGGGCATCGGCCGCGCACCGGTCGGCACGTGTTCGCCAGCGTCCAATCGCTGTCGCCGCAAGTGCTCGCGGAGCTGGAACCGGACCGGTTCGACGTCGTCGTCCTCGACGAGTGCCACCACGCCACCGCCGACAGCTACCAGCGGATCCTGAACCGCTTGCAGCCGATCGAGCTGCTGGGGCTCACCGCCACCCCGGAGCGCACCGACGGGCAAGACGTGCCGGCGCTGTTCGGCGGTCGGATCGCCGCGGAGCTGCGGTTGTGGGACGCGCTGGACGGGGACCTGCTCGTGCCGTTCCACTACTTCGCCACCGACGACGGCACGGACCTGCGCTCGGTGCGCTGGCAGCGCGGCCGCTACGACGCCGACGGGCTGTCCGGTCTCTACACCGGCAACGACGCCCGGGCGCGCATCGTGCTGCG
>NZ_BAABIL010000009.1:0-11474 GCF_039542765.1 Kineococcus glutinatus | reverse complement strand
CCTGCAGCGCACCTCCACGACCGGCACCCCCAACCAGATCGCGATGTACTCCTACACCGAGTCCGACTGGAAGGCGGCCGACCCCGCGACCTCGACCAACCCGTCGGCGACCATCGGTTTCTCCAACGGCAAGATCATCACGCACAACGTGGCCGGGGGCAGCACGATCAAGAACGTCGCCGACTACGTGGTGGGCCGGTGGTACACGGTGCGCAACGTCGTCGACCTCGGCACCAGGACGTTCGACTTCTACGTCGACGACATGACGACGCCCGTGCTGGCGGACCAGCCGCTGCGGACCGCGGTGGACGACCTCGACCACTTCAACTTCTTCGTGAACGGCTCCAACCGGGGCGACCTGCTGGTCGACTACTTCCGGGTGAACACCGGCGCCCCGTACGGCTACGGCGACTCCTCCCTCCGGTCGGTGGCGGCGTCCGTGGACGGTGAGCCGGTCCCGCTGACGGCGTCGGCGGACGGCCTGACCCACTCGGGCACCGTCCACCCGTTCGCGACGACGGCCTCCGTCTCGGCCGCGGCCGGCAGCGCGTTCGCGAAGGTCGCCGTCAACGGCACCGACGTGACCGGCGGCGGTGCGGTCGAGGTGGAGCTGGCCGCCGGCTCGGTCGACGACGCCGAGATCGTCACCGCGGTGCCCGTGGTGGTCACCGCCGAGGACGGGACGCGGAGCAGCTACACCGTCTCGATCTCCCGCACCAACCCCAACCAGCTCACCCAGCTGAGGAGCCTGTCCGTCGAGGGGTACCAGCTGAGCCCGGCGTTCACCCCCGGCCGCCAGGGTGAGGACGAGCCCTACGAGGTCGTGGGGGTCCTCGACGCCGACGTGGCCGCCGTGCAGCTGTCGTGGGACCTCGGCTGGGCCGGCCAGCGGGTGCAGGTCGACGGGGAGGTCCTGCCCGCGGGTGCGACGGGGGCGCGCGTGGAGCTCCAGGACGGCGAGAACCTCGTCGAGGTCACCGCGAACTCGTACGCGGGCGACTTCGCCACCTACGTGGTCGAGGTGACGCGGGAGGCGGCCGCGCCGCCGGACACGACCCGTCCGGTGGTGCAGCTCGTGTCGCCGGCGAGCGCGGGTCCGCTGCGGGAGGTCGCGGTGCAGGTCGACGCGACCGACGACAGGGGCCTGGGCAAGATCGTCGCGAACGTCTACCGCGACGGGACGCTGGTCAAGAGCACGCAGTCGCCGGTGGACGGGGCGACGTCCGCGTCCCACCGCGCCGCGGTGACCCTGCCGGACGGCAGGTACACGCTGCGGTACAACGCGCACGACCTGGCGGGCAACGTCTCGCAGACCGGGTCGTTCGCCTTCTCCGTCGACACCACGGCGCCGACGGTGACTGTGAAGACGGGACCGGGCGAGTCGGTCGGCGGCAACGGGGTGTACTCGAAGGTCAGCTTCAAGCTCTACGACGCCGGCAAGATCGACAAGGCGACCCTGAACGGGGTGGTCAAGGACCTCGTGAACGACGTCTGGTCGGACGTGAACTACGCCAAGCCGGGCGTGGGCGGCGCCGTCAGGGGTGAGAACACCCTCGTGGTGCACGACGTGGCGGGCAACGCCACCACGACCACCTTCGTCCTGCGGTAGGAGCTGGTCCCGGCCGCGGTCCCCTCCTGGTGCGGAGGGGGCCGCGGCCGTCCGCGCGACGCGCACCGCCTCGTTGCGCGTGCACAACTTGCGTATGCATACGATGGGGGTGTGAGCCTCCTGTTCAGCCCCCTGACCCTGCGCGGCACCACCTTCGCCCACCGCATCTGGGTGGCGCCGATGTGCCAGTACTCCTGCGACCCGGTCGCCGCGCCCGGCGTGCCTCACGACTGGCACCTCGCCCACCTCGGCGCCTTCGCCGTCGGCGGTGCCGCGCTCGTCCTCACCGAAGCCGCCGCCGTGCTGCCCGAAGGCCGCATCAGCCCCCAGGACGCCGGCATCTGGAACGACGAGCAGGCCACCGCCTGGGCCCGGATCGTCGCCTTCCTGCACGCACAGGGTTCCGCCGCCGGCATCCAGCTCGCCCACGCCGGGCGCAAGGCCAGCACCGTGCGCCCGTGGGAGCCGGTCCAGGGCAGCGTGCCCGTCGCCGAGGGCGGCTGGGAGACCGTCGCCCCCAGCGCCGTGCCGTTCGGGGGTTACGCGGTGCCCCGCGAGCTCGACGCCGCGGGCATCGCCGACGTCGTCACCGCCTTCGCCGACGCCGCCCGCCGCGCCGACGCCGCCGGTTTCGACGTCGCCGAGGTGCACGCCGCGCACGGCTACCTGCTGCACCAGTTCCTCTCCCCGCTGTCCAACCACCGCACCGACGGCTACGGCGGCGACTTCGCCGGCCGCACCCGCCTGCTGCTGGAGGTCGTCGACGCCGTACGCGCGGCCTGGCCCGCGGACAAGCCCCTCTTCGTGCGGCTGTCGGCCACCGAGTGGACCGAGGGTGGCTGGGACGTCGACGACAGCGTCCGCCTGGCGGGGCTGCTGCGCGAGCACGGCGTCGACCTCGTCGACTGCTCCACCGGCGGCAACGTCCCGCACGCCCGCATCCCCGTCGGTCCCGGCTACCAGGTGCCGATGGCGCAGGCGGTGCGCTCCGGCGCCGGCGTGCCCACCGCCGCCGTCGGGATGATCCTGCAGCCCGCGCAGGCCGAGCAGGTCCTGGTGACCGGGCAGGCCGACGCCGTCCTGCTGGCCCGCGCGCTGCTCACCGACCCGCGCTGGCCGCAGCGCCCCGCCGAGGCCCTCGGGCACGCCCTGCCCTGGCCGGCGCAGTACCTGCGCGCGACGGCGGCCGCGGTCGCCGCGCAGCAGCCGCGCCGCTGACCGCACCCACCCCGGCACCCGGGCCCGCACCCCGGTCGGCGCGCCTGCCGCTCGGGGTGCCCGCCGGTCCGCGCGGGGGCAGGATGGAACCATGACCACCGGCCTCACCGGCAAGCTCCTGCTGGCGACGCCCGCGCTGAAGGACCCCAACTTCCACCGGGCGGTCGTCCTGGTGCTCAACCACGACGACGACGGGGCCCTCGGCGTCGTGGTGAACCGCCCGCTGAGCGTCGACGTGGCCGCGGTGCTGCCGGGCTGGCAGCCGTTCACCACCGCCCCGGGCAAGCTCTATCAGGGTGGGCCGGTCGCGCTGGACTCCGCGCTGGGCCTCGTGGCGGTGCCCGGCGACCGCCCCGAACCGCTCGGGGTCCGCAAGGTGTTCGGGTCGGTCGGGCTGGGCTCCGTGGGGCTGGTGGACCTCGACGCCCCGCCCGAGGTGGTGGCCGCCGAGCTGTCCGGGCTGCGCATCTTCGCCGGCTACGCCGGCTGGAGCGCCTCGCAGCTGGAGGGCGAGATCGCCGAGGGGGCCTGGTTCGTGCTGCCCGCGGAGTCGCGCGACCCCTTCACCGACGCCCCCGGCCAGCTGTGGGGGGACGTGCTGCGCCGCCAGGGCGGCGACCTGGCCCTCGTCGCCAGCTTCCCCGAGGACCCCTCGCTCAACTGAGCCCGGCCCACCCCCGGCCGCTGCGGCAGGCTCGCCGGCGGTCCCCCTCGCGTACGATCCCGCCATGAGCACGCCGTTCCCGGACGACCCCTCCTCGCCCTCGCAGCAGCCGCTGCAGCAGCCGTCGACGACGGCCGTCCTGGAGCGCGAGACGCTGCCCGACGAGCGCGTCGAGCCCGGCGACCACGAGCGCTTCGCCCACTACGTGCGCAAGGAGAAGATCCTCGAGTCCGCCCTCTCCGGCGAACCCGTGATCGCGCTGTGCGGCAAGGTCTGGGTGCCCGGCCGCGACCCCAACCGCTTCCCCGTCTGCCCCACCTGCAAGGAGATCTACCAGGGCCTGCGCGGACCGCAGGACGGCGGGGACTCCTGACCCGGCGCCCCGGGCGGCACGTCCGCCGCGGGGCGTCCCGGAACCGGCCCGCGGCCCGTCCGTCGGCTACCGTGGCTGGACCGTGAGCACCGCCCTCCCCGAACCCCGCGACGCCTCCGGCACCCCTGCGCGGCCCCTGCGGGCCTGGCAGCGGGCTGCCCTGGAGGCCTACTTCGACCCCGCGCGCGACGACGCCGCCGACTTCCTCGTCACCGCGACACCCGGGGCGGGCAAGACGACGTTCGCGCTCACCCTGGCCCGCCGTCTCCTCGACACCCGCCGGGTGGACCGCGTCGTCGTCGTGGCGCCCACCGACCACCTGCGCACGCAGTGGGCGGAGGCGGCGCACCGGGTGGGCATCGAGCTGGACCCGACGATGAGCAACGCGGTCGGGCCGGTGCGCCCCGACCAGCAGGGCTACGTCACCACCTATGCCCAGGTCGCCGGCCACCCGATGCTGCACCGGGCCCGGGCCACCGCCAAGCGCTCCCTCGTCGTGCTCGACGAGATCCACCACGCCGGCGACGGGCTGTCCTGGGGGGAGGCGGTGCGCGACGCCTTCGCCGACGTCCGCCGGCGCCTGGCCCTGACCGGGACGCCGTTCCGGACGAAGGCCGACGAGCGCATCCCCTTCGTCCCCTACGTCGAGGACGACTCCCCGGAGTCCGAGGGCGGGCTGCGCTCCAGCGCCGACTACACCTACGGCTACCGCGAGGCCCTCGCCGACGGGGTCGTGCGCCCGGTCGTGTTCGCCGCCTACACGGGCACCTCGCGCTGGCGCAACAGCGCGGGGGAGGTCATCGCGGCCTCGCTCACCGAGCCGTCGACGAAGGCGGTGGAGGCGCTGGCGTGGCGCACCGCGCTCGACCCGCGCGGGGACTGGGTGCCGCACGTCATCGCCGCCATGGACGAGCGGCTCACCCACCTGCGCGAGTTCGGCATGCCCGACGCCGGCGGCCTCGTGCTCGCCTCCGACCAGGAGGACGCCCGCGCCTACGCGAAGATCGTGCAGCGGGTCACGGGGGACAAGCCCGTCCTCATCCTCTCCGACGACCCCAAGGCGTCGTCGAAGATCAAGGACTTCGCCGAGGGCGACCAGCGCTTCGCCGTCTGCGTGCGGATGATCTCCGAGGGCGTCGACGTGCCGCGCGCCGCCTGCCTGGCCTGGATGACCTCCTACCGCACCCCGCTGTTCTTCGCCCAGGCCGTCGGGCGCGTGGTGCGCGCCCGGGCGCGGGGAGAGTCCGCGACGGTGTTCCTGCCGGCGGTGCGCCCGCTGCTGGCGCTGGCGGCGGAGCTGGAGGGCGACCGCAACCACGTCATGCCGCCGCCGCCGGCGGGCACCGCCCTGCCCGACCCCGGCGAGCTGGACGCGCTGCCCGTCGAGCGCGCCGAGGCCGGGCCCAAGGAGTTCGAGGCGCTGGAGGCGCAGGCGGAGTTCGCCCACGTCCTGCACGGCGGGCGGGCCGTCACCGCCGGCGCGCAGCCGCTGGAGCTCGACGCCGACGCGGAGGACTACCTCGGCCTGCCCGGCCTGCTCTCCCCCGAGCAGACCGCGGCCCTGCTCGCCCAGCGCGACGCGGAGATCCGCAGGCGCACCCAGCAGCCCGCGCTCCCCGAGCCCGGCGTCGAGCCGGCGCCGGCTCGCGCGGCGGAGGAGGAGGCCGAGGAGGCCACCTGGCACACCGCCGCGCTGCTGCGCAAGGAGATCCACTCCCTCGTCGGGCGGGTCGCGGCCTCCCGGCGGCAGCCGCACGCCTCCGTCTACGCCACGCTGCGCTCCGCGGTGCCCGGGCCACCCTCGGCGTCGGCGCCGGTGGAGCTGCTGCGCCGGCGCCGCGACCACCTGCTGGGCCAGGTCTGAGAGGAGGCGGAGCCGTGCCGCAGATCCTGGTCCGCACCCTGGTGCGGGCCGACGTCGAGGTCGTCTTCAACACCAGCCTCGACCTCGACGTGGAACTCGTCGCCGGCCGGCGCTACGGCGTGCGCGCCGTGGGCGGGCGCACCAGCGGGCAGCTGCAGCTGGGCGAGCACGTCCGGTGGCGGCTGCGCCTGCTCGGCGTCGTGCCCCTGACGCACACCTCCGAGCTCGTGGTGGTCGAGCGGCCCGGGCGCTTCGTCGACGAGATGCGCGCCGGGGCCTTCGCCGAGTTCCGCCACGAGCACCGCTTCGAGGTCGAGGGCCCGCACATGACGATCATGACGGACCGCATGACGTGGACCAGCCCGCTCGGGCCGCTGGGCGCCCTCGCGGACGTCGTGCTCGTGCGCCCGGTGCTGCTGCGGCTGCTCGCCGACCGCAACGCCGAGATCGCCCGGCGCGTGGAGGGCCGCCGCTGAGGGCGCCGGCGGCACCGCGGCGCACGGCGGGGCGTTGAGCGGGCCGTGGCATCCTCGACCTCCATGAGCACCCCGTCAGGCTGGTACCCCGACCCCTCCGCCCCCGGGTGGCTGCGGTGGTGGGACGGCGCCGCCTGGACGGAGCACACCCACCCCGCCGCGCCGGTCCAGGGCAACGGGCAGGGCTCCGGGCAGGGCTCCGGGCAGCAGGGACCGTGGGCGCAGCAGCCCTCCCCGTGGGCCGGGCCCGGGACGGTGCAGCCCACCGGGCAGCAGCCGCCGTGGACCGCCGCGACCGAGGTGCCGGGCGGGCGGGCGCGGGCCACCCCCGACGGGCAGCCGCTGGCCCACCTCGGGATGCGGCTGCTGGCGCGCGTGGTGGACGGGATCCTCGTGGCGGCGCTGACGGCCGTCGCCGGCTACCCCTACCTGCAGCGGATGTGGGTGGTGTTCCAGGACTACTGGCAGGAGGCGATGTCGGCCGTGGAGGCCGGTCGCGCGGCGCCGGACACCCTCGGGCTGCTGACCGACGCCACCTACGTCGAGGCCGCCGCCGCCCTGGTGCCGATCACCATCGCGGTGTCGGCGGTCTACACGATCCCCATGCTGCGCTACTTCGGCGCCACCCCCGGCAAGCTCCTGTGCGGCGTGCGGGTGCGCAGCTGGGCCCGGCCGGGCCTGCCGAGGTGGAGCGAGTCGATCATGCGCTGGCTCACCTCGGACCTGCTGGCCAACCTGCCCAGCCTCGGGGCCGTCTACCAGCTGCTGGACTACCTCTGGCCGCTGTGGGACCGGCGCCGGCAGGCCCTGCACGACAAGTGGGCCGGCACCGTGGTGGTGCGCCGCCGCTGAGCGGGCCGGGGTCCGGCCTGGGTGCGGGTCAGCCCGCGACGACCCGGACCCCCGCCGCGCGCATCTGCTCCACCGCGGCGGCCGTCGTCGCCTCCGCCACGCCCGCGGTGAGGTCCAGCAGCACCGTCGTCGCGAAGCCTTCCCGCACCGCGTCCAGGGCGGTGGCCCGCACGCAGTGGTCGGTGGCGATGCCCACGACGTGCACCTGCGCGACGTCGCGCTCGCGCAGCCAGTCCGCCAGCCCCGTGGCCAGCTCCCCGCCCTCCTCCGTGACGCGGGTGGTGGTGCCCTCGAAGCCGGAGTAGGCCGCGGCGTACTGGCCCTTGCGGAACACCGCCTCCACGCGCCGGGTGTCCAGCGCCGGGTGCAGCAGCGTCCCGTAGCTGCCCGCCCGGCAGTGCGGCGGCCAGCTCGTCACGAAGTCGGGGGAGTCGGAGAAGTGCTCGCCCGGGTCGATGTGGAAGTCCTGGGTGGCCACCACGTGGTCGTAGGCGATCTCGCCGCGGGCCAGCAGCTGGCTGGTGGCCGCCGCGACCTCCGCGCCCCCGGCCACCGCCAGCGAACCGCCCTCGCAGAAGTCGTTCTGCACGTCGACGACGACGAGGGCGCGCTTCGCGGCGCTCACCGCACACCCCCCGCCACGGCCGGGACGGGGGGCAGCACGGTCGTCGGCACCGCCGCCTCCCCCTTGGACAGCGCCAGCCCGTCCCAGGGCAGGGAGACGAGCGAGCGCCGCAGCCGCTCCCGCGAGGCGTGCAGGTCCGGCAGGTCCGGCACGCGCCGCCCGCCGCGCACGAGCGGCACCTGCAGCGCGACGTCCCCGGGCTCCGCCGGCACCGGCGCGCCCACCGCGAGCACCTCCTCCGTGGCGGTGCCGGTCGGCTTGTGCCGGCGCACCGCGTGCTTGCGCCCGCCCTGGGTGGCCTTGGACGTGGAGCGCTTGGCCACCGGCCGGCCCTCCACCTCCACGAGCTTGTAGACCAGGCCCGCCGTGGGCGCCCCGGACCCCACGACGAGGGAGGTGCCCACCCCGTAGCCGTCCACCGGCGCGGCGGCCAGCGCCGCGAGGGCGAACTCGTCGAGGTCGCCGGAGACGACGATGCGGGTGCCGGTCGCGCCCAGGGAGTCGAGCTGGCGGCGGGCCTGCACCGCCAGCACCGCCAGGTCGCCGGAGTCGATGCGCACCGCCCCCAGCCGCGGACCGGCGACCTCCACGGCCGTGGCGATGCCGGCGGTGATGTCGTAGGTGTCCACCAGCAGCGTGGTGCCCGTGCCCAGCGCCGCGACCTGCGCCGCGAAGGCGTCGCGCTCGCTGTCGTGCAGCAGCGTGAAGGCGTGCGCGGCGGTGCCCGCGGTGGGGATGCCCCAGCGCCGGCCGGCCTCCAGGTTGGACGTGGAGGCGAACCCGGCCAGGTACGCGGCCCGCGAGCACGCCAGGGCGGCGTCCTCGTGGGTGCGCCGGGACCCCATCTCGATGAGGGGGCGCTCCCCGGCGGCGGTGACCATCCGGGCCGCGGCCGCGGCCACGGCGCAGTCGTGGTTGAGGATGGACAGCACCAGCGTCTCCAGCACGACCGCCTCGGCGAAGGTGCCGGTGACCGTCAGCAGCGGCGAGTGCGGGAAGAAGACCTCCCCCTCGGGGTAGCCGTCCACGTCGCCGCCGAAGCGGTACCCGGCCAGCCGGTCCAGCGTCGCGGCGTCGACGACGTCGCGCTCGCGCAGGTGGCCGAGGACCTCCTCGTCGAAGCGGAACGCCTCGATGGCGTCGAGCAGCCGGCCGGTGCCGGCGACGACGCCGTAGCGGCGGCCCTCGGGCAGCCGGCGGGCGAACACCTCGAACGTGCATCGCCGCTGCGCGGTGCCGTCGTGCAGCGCGGCCCGCAGCATCGTCAACTCGTAGTGGTCGGTCAGCAGCGCGGTGCTGCGCGGGTCGTTGCGCTGGGTGCTGCCGGAGCCGTCCGGTGCGCCGCTGGGCGCCGCCGTGCCGCCGGGGGTGCTCGCCGTCACGGCGGTCAGCCTAGGGCGCGCGGCCCGGCCCGCGTGGTCCTGGGCGTCCCGGCGCGTCCCTACGATGGGTGTCGTGAGCGCTGTGGTGACCGCCCCCGTGGAGCTCGAGCGACCCGAGAACGACGAGGCCACCGACCTGCAGCGGCCGTGGGTCACCCTCGTCTGGAACGACCCCGTCAACCTCATGTCCTACGTGACGTACGTGTTCCGCACGCACTTCGGCTACTCCCAGGCCAAGGCCGAGGCGCTCATGATGGACGTGCACCGCAAGGGGCGGGCCGTCGTCTCCTCCGGGGGCCGCGAGGAGATGGAGCGCGACGTGGAGGCCATGCACGGCTACGGCCTGTGGGCGACGCTGCAGAGGGACGAGTGAGGATGGCGCGCTTCCGCCGCGGCCGGGGCGGGCTGGTCTCCATCGACCTGGACCCCGTGGAGGTCGACGTCCTCGGCTCCCTGGCCCGGGAGGTCCTGGAGCTGCTCGACGTGCCGCTGGCGCCGCCCACCCACGGGCTGGACCCGCTGCAGGTGCAGCTGGGGCTCACCGACCTGGACCCCTCCGGGGAGCTGGGCGACGGGCCCACCGCGCCGCCGGAGGACGAGGTGCTGCAGCGGCTGCTGCCGGACGCCTACGGCGACGACCCGCGCGCCGCCGCGGAGTTCCGCCGCTTCACCGAGCGCGGCCTGCGCGAGCGCAAGGCGGCCGCCGGCCGCCGCATGCTGGAGTCCCTGCAGCCGGTGCAGGGGCAGGGCGGGCGGGTGCAGCTGGACGCCGAGGGCGCACGGGCCTGGCTGGCGGCCCTCAACGACATCCGCCTCGCCCTGGGCACCCGGCTGGGCGTCGAGGACGACGTCGAGGAGCAGCTGGCCGGCCTGGACGACGACGACCCGCGCCGCTACGCCTTCGCCGTCTACGACTTCGCGACCTACCTGCAGGAGACGCTCGTCCGCTCGATGCCCTGAGCGGCGCCCCGCCCGCGGTTCACCCGGACGGCGGTGCCGGCCGTGGCGTGCCGCGCCCGGCGCCCGGCGCGGCTTAGCATCCGGTGCGTGAGCGACGACCCCATCGGCATCTTCGACTCCGGTGTCGGCGGCCTCACGGTCGCCCGCGCGGTGCTGGACCAGCTCCCGCACGAGGAGGTCCACTACATCGGCGACACCGCCCACAGCCCGTACGGGCCCAAGCCGCTCGCCGAGGTGCGCCGCTACGCCCTCGACGTCATGGACCGCCTGGTGGGCTCGGGCGTCAAGATGCTCGTCATCGCGTGCAACTCCGCCAGCGCCGCCGTGCTGCGCGACGCGCGCGAGCGCTACGACGTGCCGGTCGTGGAGGTGATCCTGCCCGCGATGCGCCGGGCGGTGCGCGCCACCCGCAACGGCCGCGTCGGGGTCATCGGCACCCGCGCCACCATCGCCTCGCGCGCCTACGACGACGCCTTCGCCGGTGCGCTCGACGTGCAGCTGACGAGCGCGGCGTGCCCGCGGTTCGTGGAGTTCGTCGAGCGGGGCACCACCAGCGGCGAGGAGCTCATGGACGCGGCCCGGGCGTACCTGGCGCCCGTGCAGGCGGCCGGCGTCGACACCCTCGTGCTCGGCTGCACGCACTACCCGCTGCTGACGGCGGTGCTGCGCAGCGTCATGGGCGACGGGGTGACGCTCGTCTCCAGCGCGGAGGAGACCGCCAACGACGTCTACCGGGAGCTGTCCCGGCGCGGTGTGCTGCGCTCCGACGACGCCCCGCCCCCGCGGCACCGCTTCGTCTCCACCGGCGATCCGGCGCCCTTCGGCGAGCTCGCCCAGCGCTTCCTCGGCCCGCGCGTGTCGCTGGTCGAGGACCGGGTGCTGGCGGGCTGAGGCCGCTGTGCGGCTCACCGTCGTCGGCTGCTCCGGCTCCGTCCCCGGGCCCGCCTCCCCGGCCTCCTGCTACCTGCTGGAGGCGCCGGGGGAGGACGGGCGCACCTGGCGGATCGCGCTGGACGTGGGCAGCGGTGCGCTCGGCGGGCTGCAGCGGCACGCCGACCCCGCCTCCCTCGACGCGGTCGTCCTCAGCCACCTGCACCCCGACCACTGCCTGGACCTGTGCGGGCTGCACGTGTGGCTGCGCTACGGACCGGGGGCGGGGCGCGCGCCGCTGCCGGTGTGGGCCCCCGCCCACGCCCCGCAGCGGCTGGACGCGGCCTACCGCGCCGCCCCGGGGGAGGACGGGCTGGCGTCGTCGTACGACTTCCGCGCCCTGGCCGACGGGCTGCGGGTGCGGATCGGGCCCTTCGACGTGACGGCGCACGCGGCGGCCCACACCGTCGAGGCGTACGGCTTCCGGGTGGAGGCCGGCGGGCGGGTGCTCGTCTACTCCGGGGACACCGACACCTGCCCGGGGCTGCTGCGCGCGGCCGCCGGCGCCGACGTGCTGCTCG
>NZ_BAABIL010000008.1:0-16367 GCF_039542765.1 Kineococcus glutinatus | reverse complement strand
CCCGTCGGGGCGCCACCGGTCGCGGCCCCCGTCGGGGCGCTCCCGGCGCGCGGCGCCGTGCTGCCCGTGCCCGCCACCCGGCTGCTGGGCCGGGAGGGCGACGTCGGGCGCGTGGCGGCCCTGCTGACCGGTGGAGCCCGGCTCGTCACGCTCACCGGCACCGGCGGGGTGGGCAAGACGCGGCTGTCGCTGGCCGTCGCCGCGCAGGTGGCGCCGCACTTCCCCGGCGGTGCTGCGCTCGTGGCGCTGGCCACCCTGCAGGACCCGGCGGCGGTGATGGTGCGCGTGGCGCAGACCCTGGGGCTGACCGCCGTGGACGACGCCGGGGCCCTGGACGCCGTCGCGGCGCACCTGCGCCCGCTGCGGGCGCTGCTGGTGCTGGACAACGCCGAGCACCTGCTGGACGCCGCCGCGGAGATCGGCCGCCTCGTCAGCACCTGCCCGGACCTGGCCGTGCTCGTGACCAGCCGGGCCCCGCTGCGGGTGCGCGGTGAGCAGGAGGTCGTCGTCGAGCCCCTGGCCGTGCCCGCGCCGAGCAGCCCGCTGGCGGAGCTGGCTGCCGCCCCCGCGGTGCAGCTGTTCGTCGAGCGCGCCGCGGCCGTCGCGCCCGGCTTCGGGGTTCACGAGGGCAACGCCGCGGCCGTCGCGGCGATCTGCACCCGGCTGGCGGGCATCCCGCTGGCGCTGGAGCTGGCGGCGGCGCGCATCCGGATGGTGGACCCGGGCACGCTGCTGGCGCGCCTGGACGAGGCGCTGTCGTCGGGGCCGCGGGACCTGCCCGCCCGCCAGCGCACCATGTACGCCACGCTCGACTGGAGCTACCGCCTCCTGGAGGAGGACGCGCAGCGGCTCTTCCGCCGCCTCGGGGTCTTCACCGGTGGCTGGACGCTGCCGGTGCTGGAGCGTTTCGCCGGCCGCGGTGTCCTCGGCCCGCTCGAGGCGCTGGTGGAGCAGTCCCTGGTGACGGTCGACCGCACCGGCCGCGAGGCGCGCTACGCGATGCTGGAACCGGTCGCCCAGCACGCCCGGCGGTTGCTGGGGGAGCAGGAGCGCGCCGAGGCGGTCCGGGTCCACGCCGCGGCCTTCCTGGAGCTCGCCGAGCGCGCCCGCCCCGGGTACCAGGGCGCGGACCAGGTGGGGTGGCTGCACCGCATCGACGCCGAGCACGCCAACCTGCTCGCCGCGGTCGAGGGGTCCGTCGCCGCCGGCGACCGCACGACCGCCGGGCGCCTCACGTGGGCGCTGTGGCTGTACTGGTGGTTCCGCGGGCACTTCGCGGTGGGCCGGCGCGTGGCGGCGGCCGCGGCGGACGGCTCCGACGCCCCGCCGCGGGTGCGCGCCCGCGCCCAGCTGGCGCTGGCGGCCATGGCGTTCGGGCAGGGGGACGCCCTCGTGTCCGGGGCGGTCTGGCAGCAGGCGCTGGCCAGCGCCCGGGAGGCCGGGGACGTGGAGGCGCAGGCGCACGCCGTGGCGGGCCTGGGGATCGTCGCGCTGAGCGCGGGGGACGCGCGGGCGGCGCAGCGGCACCACCGCGAGGCGATCGCCCTCGCGGACACCCTGGGCGGGGCCGGTGACGCACCCTGGATCCTGTCGCTGAACCACGTCTGGCTGGGCACGGCGCTGCTGCGCGCCGGCGACCGCGCCGGGGCGCGGGAGCACTTCGAGGCCGGCCTGGCCCTGGCCCGCGCCCGCGGGGACCGGCTCGCCACGTTCGTCGCCCTCTTCAACCTGTCCCAGGTGGAGCTGGGCAGCGACGACCGCGCCGCGCACGAGCACCTGCGCGAGGGCATCGCGCTGTCGGTGCAGGTCGCGGACCTGGCGAACCTGGCCTACTTCCTGGAGGCGCTGGCGGTCGTGGAGTCCCGCCCGGGCGGTGCGGGGGAGCGGGACCCGCGGCGGGTGGCGACGGTGCTGGGTGCGGCGCAGGCGCTGCGGGAGGTGGTGGGTTCCGACGTGTACACGTACTACCTGCCCGACGGCTCCATGGTGCGGCGGGTGCGGGAGGCGGTGCGCCGCGCGCTGGGCGCCACCGGCTTCGAGGAGGCCGCCGCGGCCGGTCGCGCCCTCACCCCCGAGGAGGTCGGGCAGCTCGTGCTGAGCGCCTGAGCGCTCCGCGGCGAGCGCGGGCCGGTCAGCGGCGGTCGGGCAGCAGGGTCCACTCCTGCCAGGTGCAGGTCCCGCCCGGCCCGACGAGGCGGGGGCGCGCGAACGGCCACGCGCGGGCCGTCCAGCTCCCCAGCGCCGGCCCCAGGGCGGCCTCCACCCGCGAGCCCACCAGGGCGTCCACCACCCACCACCACACGTCGGCGTCGGCGCCGAGCTTGCTGCTGGGCTCGACCTCGGCGCAGCCCAGCAGCTCCTGCTCGTCGTCGGCGAACAGCCCGTAGCGGAACCCCTCCCGCCGGGCGGCGCGGGTCTCCAGCTCCACGAGCTCGTGGTGGACGCCGGTGGTCGCGACGGTCCTCGGCGGCCACCCCCGTGCGTCGCCGAGGACCGTGCGCAACCTCGCGGAGGAGCCCTGCAGCGCCGTGAGGAGCAGGTCCGCGTCGGCGGTGCGCAGCGGGCGCAGGTGGTGACCGGTGGGCAGCTCCAGGCACGAGGGGGCGCGGAACCACTCCGGCAGCCAGGGCCAGCGGGTCACGTCCGCGGGGGCCTGCACGGGTACGTCATGCACGGTGCTCTCCTCCGGACGGGCCGCCGCGGCGGCGGGGACTGCCCCCACCGTGCCCCCCGTGCCCTGCAGCGCGCTCGCACCCCGCGGGCCGGGCTGCAAGGCCGCTGCAACCGGCCCGCCCGCGCCGGGACCGGGGCGCCCCGGTCCCGGCGCGGGCGGTGGCGGGTGGCGGTCAGGAACGCGGCGAGCGGACCCGGACCCGCTCGAACACGCTGATCGTGCCGTCGCCCTCGTCGGCGGTCACCAGCAGGTCGCGCCCCGGCAGCGCCAGCAGGCCCTCCGGCTCGTCCCCGGTGGGCAGGACCTGCTGCAGCCGCGGGCGGCGCTCGTCGTCCAGGTCGTAGACGAGGACGGCGTCGCCGCGCTCGGCGCCGATGAAGGCGTGCGGGGTGCCGCCGAAGCGGGCGACCTCGGCCCCCTCGAACTCCGCGCCGCGGTTGTCGCTGCGGCCGTCGGCGTACAGCCCGGCCCCGGCCAGCGCCCGCTCGGCGGAGGACCCGGAGGTCCAGAGCACCCGGCCGCGGGGGGAGAACACCGTCCAGCCGCGTGCGCCGGTGGGGGCGAGGTCGCCCTCGTCGGCGGTCACGAGGTTGCCGTCGGGGGTCCACTGCACGGCGTCGGGCTCGCGCGGCGCGGTGATCTCGTCGTCGAAGGCGATCGCGCCGTCGTCGGCGGTGTCGGCGTCGGTGCGGTGCACGGTGCCGGCGGAGAACGACCCGACGACCCGCTTGCGGCGCAGGTCCACGAGCGCGACGGCGTTGTTCTCCTGCAGCGTGACCGCGGCGATCCCGTCGCGGTTGACGTCGACGTACTCCGGCTCGGGGTCCTGCGGGGACGACGCGCCCGGCAGGCCGGTGAGGTCCACGCGCGTGGTCGTCCAGGCGGCCGGCCTGCCGCCCAGGTCCACGACGGCCAGGAAACCGCCCGGCGCCTGCGGCAGGCCGCCCTCGACGCCGGCGACGACGACGTCCTCGTCGCGCTGGTTCTCCACCGCCACCGCCGCGGTGCGCCCGTCCGGTGCGATGGCGACGGAGTCCGGCTGCCCGCCCAGGTCGAGGGTGCGGACGATCGAGCGCGTGCGCAGGTCGATCACGGACAGGTGTCCCGAGGGGGTGGTGAAGGCGCCGTCGGTGGTGTCCACCACGGCGATGGCGTAGCGCCCGTCGGGCGTGACGGCGACCGAGGTGGGCTCCCCGCCGACGTCGACGGTGCCGACCTGCCGGGGCGCCGCGGGCAGGGTGATGTCCACGAGGCCGACGACGCCGGTCGCGGAGTCGGTGTACAGGAGCGTGCGGCCGTCCGGCGTCGCCGACAGGATCTCCGCCACCTCACCGGCCACCGCGAACGTGGCGCGCGGCACGAACTCCGCCCCGGTGCGGGCCTCGGCGGCCGGGGCGAGGAGGGTGCCGAGGGCCAGGGGGGCGGCGGCGAGGGCGGCGGCCGCGGCGGCGCGGCGGCGGGTGCGGGTGTGGGGCATCGGGAACCTCCGGGGGTGCGGTGCGGCCGGGGCGGCCGGGAGATGGCTAGCGGGCCCGGGCGACCGCTGCGTGGCCGGGCGGTGAACAGCGGTGCCCGGTGCCGCCGTCCGGGTGACCTGCCGCGCCTGCGCGCACCTTGCACCGCGCCCGCCCGCTGCAAGCCGCCGGTCGGCGCGCCGCAAGGGTGGCGGAGAACACTGCGGGCGTGTCCCCGATCGTGCCCCTGCAGTTCGCCCCGCCCCGTGGGCCCGCTCCCGCGTGCACCACCGCGGAGGGGGACCTGTGGTTCTCCGACCGCCCCGCGGACGTCGAGACCGCCAAGGCCCTGTGCCAGCAGTGCCGGCTGCGCGCGGGCTGCCTCGCCGGCGCGCTGCAGCGCCGCGAGGCCGCCGGCGTGTGGGGCGGGCAGCTGTTCGTCGAGGGCGTCGTCGTGGCCCGCAAGCGCGGGCCGGGGCGCCCGCGCAAGGAGCGGCCCCTCGCGGCCGTGCCCTGCGCGGGGGCGCCGCCCGCCGGGTGAGCGTCCCCGCGGGCCCGGTGGTGCGCGGCCCGGGCGCGGCTCAGACCACGTCGGCTCAGACCACGTCGGCTCAGACCACGTCGGCGGTCGTGAACGTCCGCAGGGCCGGCGGCCCCGCGATGATGTCGCCCAGCCGCGAGGCCCCGTCGGGGGTGGCCCGCCAGGCGCGGTAGGCGGCGTCGCTCTCGGGGGAGTCCCAGCGCTCCCGCACGAGGACGTGCGCGGGATCGCGGGAGTCGACGAGCACCTCGACCTCCAGGCAGCCGGGGAACGCGCGGGTCACCGCCAGCGTCTCGTGCAGCACCACGAGCGCCTCGGGCAGCGACTCCTGCCGCAGGGTCAGGTCGAGCAGCGCGGTGATCGTCACGGTGGGCTCCTCCCGGGTCGGCACCGCAGTCTCGCCCACCCGCGCGCCCGGCACACGCCCGGTGCACGACCCGGTGCACGACCCGGTGCCGACGGGCCCCGGACCGGTCGGCGTGTCGGCGTATCAGCCCCGCGACCGGGCACCTCCACGGAGCATCACATCCGCTCGTGGTGACCCGAAGGAGCGATGCACGATGAGAGCAGCAACGAGGCGCGCGCCGGTGGCGGCGGGGCGTCGGCGGGCGGTGCCCGCACTGCTGGCGGGGGCGGCGCTGGGAGCGGCCACGGCGCTGGGCCCGATCGGGTCCGCGAGCGCGGCGCCCCCGCCCGGCTCCGACCAGGCCCGCGGGGTGAGCACCCCCGGCGCCGCCCCCGGCGCCAAGGGCGCGGACGTCCCCGACGTCCGGCCCCGCACCGCGCCCGTCAAGGGACCGGAGGTCCCGCCGCGCCCCCTCGACCCGCCCCCCGGCATCGTCGGCGGCACCACCGCCGCGACCGGTGCCTACCCGTGGTTCGTGTCGGTGCAGACCGCCGGCGGCTTCCACTTCTGCGGCGGGACGCTGGTGTCCTCGACGCGCGTGGTGACCGCGGCCCACTGCGTCGACGGCGGCACCACCCCCGCGAACCTGCGCGTGAAGATCGGCGGCAACGTCCTCAGCAACACCACCGACGGCGAGTACCGCAACGTCTCGGCCATCGCGATCCACCCGAGCTGGAACGCCGGCACGTTCGCCAACGACGTCGCCGTCCTCACGCTGAGCACGGCCTCCACGAAGCGCTGGACGCGGCTGGCCGGCCCCGGCGACCCGACCGGTGCGGGGCAGACCGTGCGGGCCATCGGCCACGGCGCGACGAGCGAGGGCGGCGCCGGGTCCGACGCGCTGCGGCAGGTCGACCTGCCGATCCAGTCCGACGCGACCATGTCCTCCCCGGGCGTCTACGGGGGTTCGTTCATCGGCAACGTGATGGTCGGTGCCGGTCCTCTCGCCGGCGGCCAGGACACCTGCCAGGGCGACAGCGGCGGGCCGCTGTTCGTCAACTCCGGCAGCCAGCCCCCGCTCGTCGGGGACACCAGCTGGGGGACCGGCTGCGCCCGCCCCAACAAGCCCGGCATCTACGGCGAGCTGTACCAGGGCCCGCTGCGCACCTTCGTCGACTCCAACGTCCCCCGGCCCGGCAACGACACCTTCGCCGGAGCCGCCATCGCGGGTGCCGCCGGCCTCGTCAGCGGCAGCAACACCAACGCCACCAGCCAGCCCGGCGAGGCGCCCGGGGGCACCACCCCCGACACCACCGTCTGGTACACGTGGACCGCCCCGGAATCCGGCCCCACCACCTTCAACACCGCCAACGCCTCGTTCGACACCGTCCTGGACGTCTTCACCGGCGGTTCCGTGGGCGCCCTCGGCCTGGTCGCCACCAACGACGACACCGGCGGCACCCTGCAGTCGGAGGTGACGTTCAACGCGACGGCGGGCACGACGTACCGCGTCCGCGTCGACGGTTTCGGCGCCACGCACGGCACCTTCTCGCTGAACTGGGCGCAGAACCCGCCCGCCAACGACGACTTCGCGGCCCGCGCCGCCCTCTCCGGCGCCACCGGCAAGACGTCGGCCAGCAACGCCCGCGCCACGGCGCAGCCCGGGGAACCCTCGCACTGGACCGCCCCGCACGCGAGCCTGTGGTACGCGTGGACGGCACCGGAGTCCGGCTCGGCCCGCTTCAACACCCGCGAGTCCGGTTTCGACACCACGCTCGCCGTCTACACCGGGACCGCCCTCAACGCGCTGACGAACGTCACCCGCAGCGACGACGTCAACAGCACGCAGTCCCGGGTGGCGTTCGCCGCCACCGCGGGCACGACCTACCTCATCGCGGTGGACGGCTACGGCAGCGCCACCGGCACCGTCGGGCTGCAGTGGACGGTCAACCCGCCCGCCAACGACGACTTCGCCGCCGCCCGGGTGATCGGCGGGGCGCACGGGTCGACGTCGGCCACGACGGTGCGCGCCACCGGTGAACCCGGCGAGCGCGACTACCACGGCGGCGCGATCGCGGACAACTCCGCCTGGTTCAGCTGGACACCGTCCACCAGCGGCCCCGGCGTCATCCGGCTGCGGGACGTCAGCGGCGGTCTGGCCCCGGGGATCGGGGTCTACACCGGGACGAACGTCGCCGGGCTGACCGGCGTCGGGGAAGGCGCCACCCGCGCCGACTTCACCGCCACCGCCGGCACCACCTACCGCATCGCGGTGGACGGCAACGGCGGCTCCACCGGCGGATTCGTGCTCGAGTGGCTGATCGCCACCTGCGAGGGCCAGCCCGCCACCATCGTCGGCACGGGGGCCTTCAACGGCACCGCCGGCAACGACGTCATCATCGGTTCCACGGCCGTCGACACCGTCAACGGCGGCGGCGGCGACGACCGGATCTGCGGCCTGGCCGGCAACGACGTCATCAACGGCGGCCCCGGCAACGACCGCCTCTTCGGGCAGGACGGCGACGACCAGTTCACCGTCACCGGTGCAGCCTCCGACGGCACCGACCTCGTCAGCGGTGCCGGTGGCAGCGACCTGGCCACCTACACCGGCCGGACGGCCGCCCTGTCCCTGAGCCTCGACGGTGTCTCCAACGACGGCCTGCCCGGGGAGAACGACCGGCTCACCACCGACGTGGAGCGCGTCACCGGCGGCTCCGGTCCCGACACCATCACCGGCAGCAGCGCCGCCAACACCCTGCTCGGCGCCGGCGGCAACGACACCGTCTTCGGCCGCGGCGGCAACGACGGCATCAACGGCGGCACCGGCAACGACCGGCTCCTCGGCGAGGACGGCAACGACCGGCTCAACCTCGTCGACGGCGTCAGCGGCAACGACCGCGGCGACGGCGGGGCCGGCACCGACACCGGCAGCCTCGACAGCGGCGACGTCCTGGTGAACGTGCCGTGAGCCGTCCGGCCCGGCCGCTGCTGCACCGCCTCGTGGCGGTCGGTGCCGGACTCCTGCTCGCACTGGGCACCGCCCCGGTCGCGACGGCCGCTCCCGCGGCCGCGGGTGGCCCGGCGGTGCGCGCGGTGCCGTTCCCACCGGACTGGCAGGCCCGGCGCGAGGCCCTCGCGGAGCGCTCCGGCGTCGACCCGTCGCCGGCGGGGGAGGTCCTCGAGCGGACCCGGGACCCGCGCGACGCGGCCTGCACCGACACCGACCTCGACGTCTACGTCGACGGCCTGCTCACCGGCCTGACCCCCGAGCAGGTGCAGTTCCTGCACAACAGCGGGGCGCTGGACTTCCCGATCTACGACGCCCTGCTGTCCGGTGCCGAGGGGGATCCCCGCTACGCGCTGCGCGAGCACGGCCGGCAGCTGCGCAGGACGTTCCGCGACGCGCAGCGGTTCTGGGACGTCCCCACCGGCGACGTGCAGCTGATCGGGATGCACGGCGACGGCGTGCTGGGCGACGCCGGCCGGCTCACCGGGCTGCTGACCGGGTTGTACGGCCTCAGCCCCGCGCAGGCCGGCCCCTACGCCGAGTACGTCGTCTCCACGGTGGCGTCGATCCCGGCGCTGGAGGGCGGGAACAACCCGATCTTCACGTTCGGCGCGTACGCGTTCACCGGCGAGCGCACCTCCGACCCGGTGCTGGCCGCGCGACCGGACCTGCTCGTCATCGGCGACGGCGTCCTGGACGCCCTGCGCGCCGTGGGCATCGACGACGTCGGCCCCCGCGCCGTGCTCACCCACGAGTTCGCGCACCACGTGCAGTTCGAGGCCGGCGTCTTCGACCCGCCACCGGCCGATCCCCGGCCGACCGGTGCGGAGGCGTCCCGGCGCGTGGAGCTGATGGCCGACGCGTTCGGCACCTACCACGCCACGCACCGGCGCGGCCTGGCGATGAACGCGAAGCGGCTGCTGCAGGCGGAGCGGACGTACTACGAGTTCGGGGACTGCTCGTTCTCCGACCCCACCCACCACGGCACCCCCGTGCAGCGCCAGCGCGCGTCGCAGTGGGGCAGCTCCCTCGCCGAGGAGCACCGGGCCAAGGGCCGGACCCTGCGGTCGCTGGAGGTCGCGGCCCGCTTCGAGCACGCGCTGCCCGGGATCGTGGCGCCCGGCGGGCCCTGAGGGCCCCGCCGGGCGGGGTGCGGCCCGGGCTGCGACGCCGGTGGCGGTGCGGGGTCCCCGCGCCGCCACCGGCGCGCGTCACCACATCGGCGTCGGGAACGCGTACGTCTGCGACACCGGCTGGTTGAAGACGCCGCTGACCGGCGCGCCGGTCGCGTGCGAGAACCGCACCGAGGCGATCTGGCCGATGACCCACTCGTGCCAGCCGGCGATCATCCCCTCCTCGCAGGGCACCGTCCGCAGCTGGTCGTTGCGGTCGCGCAGGATGGACGCCAGGACCGCGTCGGTCGAGGCGGTGGTCGTGGCGGTGGAGGCCGGGATCCGCAGCGTGTTGATGTACGTCGAGGAGGGCCCGCCCGGGTAGCCGTCGATGAGGCCGACCGTGGCCCGGCCCATGGCCCGCTCCGTGCCGCGCACGAGGTGGCCCTGCGAGAAGCAGGCGGCGGACAGGTCGCCGATGAGCTCGGTCTGCACGAAGGTGCTCTCCCGCGACGACCCGAGCACGTGGTGCACGGTGACGCCGGGCAGCGTCGTCACGCTGGTGCGGACGCTGCCCGCGGCCGCCTCGCGCGGCGTCAGCGCCCGGCTGAGGAGGTTGTTGCCCTCGTTCGACTCCGCGATGCGGCGGGCGTCGTCCACCTGGGCGGTGACGGTGTGCCTGCCGCTGGTGGCCTTCCACGCCGCGCTGTGCGCCGGGCCGTAGTTGGCGGTGACGGTGCGGGACTGGCCGGGCTTCAGCGAGGCGGTGGAGGTGTCCGACCAGGTCACCATCCTCCCGTCGACCTTGAACTGCACGCCGTGGATCACGCCGGCGCGGGTGGCGGCCTTCCCCTGGTTCTTGATGGTGGCGCTGAAGGTGACGTCGTCGCCCACCGCCGGGCTGCCCTGCCAGGAGACGGCGGTGACGACGAGGTCGGGAAGGGTGGCGGCCTGGGCCTGCGGCGCGAGGGCGACGGCGGTGCCCGCCGCGACGAGGGCGGCTGCGGCCCCCGTGGCCCGGCCGCGCGTCGCGCGGCGGGTGTTCCGGCGGGTGTTCTCGCGGGCGTCGTGCATGGTTCCCCCCTGGTGCTCCGGTTGCGGACGTTCGGTCCACGACCCCCCGGACGTGGACGGGGAGATCCTCCCGCGCCGCGCGCCGGAGCACCAGGAGGTTTCCGCCGGCGCCTCAGCTGGCGTCGGCCAGCTGCGGGGCCAGGTCCGGCACCTCCTGCTCGTCCAGCACGTCCCGGACCACGGCGGCGCTGCCGCCGCCGCGGCGCACCGGTTCGGCCGCCGCGAGCACCAGGCCGCCGGGCAGGAACTCGATCCCGGTGGCGGCGCCGATCTCGGCGGTCTCGGTGAAGACGTGGCCGCGGGCGGTGAGGTCGTCGCCGAGCACCTCGATGAACTCCGGCTCCGCGCTCACGGCCGCGCCGTTGCGCGGGCTGCTGCGCGGGGCGGAGATCGCCTCGGCCAGGCTCATGTTCCCGTCGATGCGCCCGACCAGGGTCTGCAGCACCGTGGTGATGATGGTGCTGCCGCCGGGGGAGCCCAGGGCCAGGCGGGGTTCGCCCTGGTCCAGGACGATGGTGGGGGACATGCTGCTGCGCGGCCGCTTCCCCGGTGCCGGCAGGTTCGGCGCCGGCTTGGTGATGTCGGCGGGTGCGAAGTCGAAGTCGGTCAGCTCGTTGTTGAGGATGAACCCCCGGCCGGGCACGGTGATGCCGCTGCCGCCGGTGGCCTCGATGGTGAGGGTGTAGCTGGCGATGTTCCCGTCGGCGTCGGCGACGGTGAGGTGCGTCGTGGAGGTGCCCTCCGCGCCCTCCGCGACGACCTCCCCCCTCGCGGCGGGGCAGGGGCCGTACTCCCCGTCGGGCACGCCGGCCGCGACGGGCTTGGGCGCCGCCACCGCCGGGTCGATGGCACAGGTCCGCTCGGTGGCGAAGCCGTCCGACAGCAGCTCCTGCAGCGGGACCTGCACGTAGGCGTCGTCGCCGACGTAGGCGTTGCGGTCGGCGAACGCCAGCGCCCCGGCCTCCAGGTAGGTGTGCACCGCGTCGGTGACCCGCATCGAGCTGAGCCGGTACCGCTCCAGCTGGTTGAGCGCCTCGGCGACGGTGGAACCCCCGCTGGAGGGCGGCGCCATGCCGTACACGTCGAGGCCGCGGTAGCGCACGTGGGTGGGTTCGCGGTCGAGGGCGGCGTAGGCGGCCAGGTCGGTGCGGGTGAGCAGCCCGGCGGGCACGTCGGGCGTCCCGGGGGCCTCCGCGGGGTCCTGCGCGGTCGCCACGACGTCGTCGGCGAGGTCGCCGGAGTAGAAGGCGTCCACGCCCTCCTGCGCCAGCAGCCGGTACGTCCGGGCCAGGTCGGGGTTGCGGAACACCGACCCCACCTCCGGCAGCCGGCCGCCGGGCAGGAACAGCTCCGCGGTGGCGGGGAAGGTGCGGAACTTCTCCTCGTTCTCGGCGGTCTGCTGCCGGAACGTCTCGTCGACGGTGAACCCGTCCTGCGCCAGCCCGATCGCCCCGTCCAGCACCTCCTCCAGGTCGCGGGTGCCGAACTCCTCCAGGGCGCGCTCCCAGGTCCGCGGGGTGCCGGGGGTGCCCACGGACAGCCCGCTGCGCACGGCGGTGGTGAAGTCCATGGGTTCGCCGTCGGCGTCGAGGAAGCTGTCGGCGCGCATCGCCAGCGGTGCGGTCTCCCGGCCGTCGATCGTGGACACCTCCCCGGAGGCGGCGTCGTAGTAGACGAAGAACCCGCCGCCGCCGATGCCCGCGGAGTACGGCTCGGTGACGCCGAGGGCGGCGGCCGCGGCGACGGCGGCGTCGGCGGCGTTGCCACCGCGGCGCAGGACGTCCAGACCGACGGCGGTGGCGTCGGGGTCGACGGTGGCGACGGCCCCGCCCCTGCCGATCGCCAGCGGCACCTTCGCGGGTGGGGTGGTCTGCGCGCTCGCGGGAGCACCCGCGGCGAGGGCGCCGGCGCTGAGACCGACGAGGGCGACGAGGGTGGTCCCGCGGTGGCGCATGGCTCTCCCCGGTGAGTGCTCGTGCGTGGCTGCTGCCTGGGCGGCGCCAGTCTGGACCCGACCGGTGCGCACGTCCAGTGACCGGGCGGCGACCCCGAGCGCTGCTCAGCCGGCCCGGCCGGCCGGGCGCACGACCTCGGTGGACATCCAGGCGCCGTCGTGGCGGTCGTGGTCGAGCAGCCACCCCGCCCACAGCAGGCAGACCGCGAGCAGGGGCAGGCCGAAGAAGAGGACCACGGGCACGGCGAACGCCGGGTCGAGGACGCCCAGCGGGGTCCGCGCCGTCACCACCCTGCCCGCCGCGGCCAGCACCAGCCCCGCCGCGGTGACCGAGAGCACGACACCGGCCCAGCGGCCCTGGCGGTGCACCGCCAGGCCGCGCCACAGCACCAGGAGCACCAGCGCGGGGTAGCCGAACTGCCCGAACCGGACGGCGGCCGCCTCGACGTCGTGCCCGCGGAAGCGGGGTGCGGGGCCGGGCGGTGGCGCGCCGGGGCCGGAGAGGTCCCCGACGGCCCACCAGGCCGCGGCCGCGGCGGCGGGGAGCAGCAGGACCGCCGCGGTGGTGGCCAGCGCGTAGCGGCCGGTTCCTCGGGTCGACACGCGTCCCCCTTCGTCGACGGGCCCGGCCGTCCGGGTCTGCCACGGCGGCGCCGGGACCGGCGGCGCTGCCAGGGGCGTCAGCATGGCCGCTCCCGCGGTGCGCCGGTGGCCGAACGCGCGAATTCGCCGCCCCGGCGCAGCGCGTGCTGCGGTGGGTCACCGGTCGTCACGGCACGTGGGTGCCCGGGGTGGCGTGCCGCCGGCTCAGCGCGTCGACCCGGCCAGCTCGTAGGCGCCGATGTCGATCGTCCCGGCCGCCGGGCGGGCCGCGGCGGAGGCGACGTGCCGGTAGTGCGCGACGGGCGTGAGCGCGACGCCACCGGCCGTCGTGCCGGGTGCGGAGCCGGTGCCCACCATCGCGGACCCGGCCGTCGGCGTCAGGTCGTAGCGCGCCCGGTCGGCGAACGCAGGGCTGGCGGCCCGGTGGTTGGTGCGCTGGACGGCGCCCGCCTGCGTGACCAGCGTCCCGACGCCGGCGAAGACGTTGTTCTGCAGCCGCACCGGCGTGGTGACGCCGGAGCCGACGAGGACGAACGTGCCGCGTGCGGTGTCGTCGTTGAGGAAGGTGTTGTTGACCACGTACAGGTCGGTGCCCGGGTTGCTGGCGCCCTCGGTGCCGTAGGCGAGCATGCCCGCGTTGGAGCTGCCCGCCGGCTGCTGGACGACGTTGCCGACCACGACGGCGGTGCCGGCGTTGGGCAGGTCGATCTCGTAGCTGGGCCGGCCGCTGCCGGCCTGGCCCGCCGGCAGGCTGGAGAAGCGGTTGTACGTGATCGTGTTGGTGCGGGCCCGCGACTTCAGGTCGTGCCCGACGTTGGCGTCGTGCGAGAAGTTGTGGCGGAAGGTGAGGCTGCGGACGTTGCCGATGTACAGGTTGTGCGAGTAGCCGTCGCCGTGGCCGTTGCGCGCGAACTCGGAGGTCTCGACCAGCACGTCGCTCGCCGGGTCGGCGCCGCTGAGGATGCCGTTCTCGTTGTCGTGCAGGTAGCTGCGCCGCAGGGTGAAGCCGGTCCCCTCCAGCCGCAGCGCCGCGCCGTTGCGGTCGGCGACCCTCGCGCCGTACATCTCGACGTTGTCGACGACGACGCCGTCGCCCACCACGACCCAGGTGCCCTTGCCCATCGCGTTGCGGCCGCCCGCGTCGATGCGGGGCCGGCCGTTCACCCCGCGGACGGTCAGCCGGTCGCGGTGGATCCCGCACACGTCGCCGGTGTAGGTCACGGATCCGTCGATCTCCACGACGTCCCCGTCGGCGGCCCGGGCGAACGCCGCGCACGGTGTCGCGAAGGGCTTGCCCGGGCCGACGCGGAGCACCGCGCCCGCTGCGGTCGCGGGCGGTGCCGCGGTGATCGCGGCGACGCCGCCCAGCAGCGCCGCCGCGGCGCAGCGCACGGATCGGCGGGAGCGGTGGCGGGTCGGGGCGGCGAGCATGCGGGGGGACCTCCAGGGGCGGGTGTGGCCTGGTGTGGGCGCGGACGCGACATCCATTGCTGTGAGTGACTGATTGAGTTCACAGCGTAAGCTCGATGGGTCGCCCGCGGCCACTCGCACCCACCACGCCCGGCGGGGGCCGGCCACCCGCGGTGGCCGGCCCCCGCCGGGTGCTTCGGACGCGTCGGTCGTCAGTGCACCGGCACGCTGACGGACCCCTCCGCAGGGTCCACCGGCCGGGCGGGACGACCCGGCCGGGCCAGGCCCACCATCACCGCACCGACCACACCGGCGACGGCGAACACCACGAACCCCCACCGCGAGGCGTCCGCGGCGACGAGCTGACCACCGACCCAGGGGCCGGCCACCGCGCCCAGCCGCCCGACGCCGGCCACCCAGCCGACGGCGGTGGCGCGGTTGCGCGCCGGGTACGTCGCGCCGACCGCCGCGTAGACGAGGGTCTGCGCGCTGAACAGCCAGGCGCCGGCGACGAACACCACGGTGTACGTCAGCGGCAGCGGCATCCGCACCGCGAGCAGCCCGACCGCGACGGCGGTGAGCGCGAACCACAGCACCGCCACGGCGCGCGCCCCGAACCGGTCCGCGAGGCGGCCGGCGACCAGCATCCCGACGATGCCGCCGAGGTTGATGACGACGAGGAACCCGACCGCCGAGCCCAGGTCGTAGCCGGCGCCGCGCATCATCGTCGGCAGCCACGTGCTGACGCCGTAGACGAGCAGCAGGCCGGCGAAGGAACCGGTCCAGAACAGCAGGGTCGTGCGCCGCAGCCCGGGGGCGAACAGGCCGCGCAGCCCGGTGCGCTCGTCCGGGACCGCGGCGGGGGTGAAGTCGGCGAGGTCGACGCCGTAGCGGGCGGCGGCCCGGTCGGCCCGGTCCCTGCGGCCCCTGGCCAGCTGGAACGTGATCGACTCCGGCAGCAGCGCCGCCAGCAGCGGCAGCACGAGGACGAGCGGCAGCGCGCCGAGCCAGAACACCGACCGCCAGCCCAGGGCCTCCACGATGCCGCGGGCCAGGGAGCCGGCCAGCGCCCCGCCGGCCTGGTGGGCGGTCATGAGCACCGTGACGGCGATGTTGCGGTGGCTCTGCGGCGCGAACTCCATGACCATGCTGATGGCGGTCGGCAGCAGCCCGCCGAGCCCGAGGCCGGCGGCGAAGCGGGCCGCGCCGAAGGCCGTGGCGTCGGGGGCCAGCGCGCAGCCGGCCGAGGCCACCGAGAACAGCGCCACCCCGACGAGGATGATCGGGCGGCGGCCGATCCGGTCGCTGAGCAGCCCGGAGGACAGCGCCCCGAGCAGCATGCCGAAGGTCGTGAGGCTGCCGATGTCGCCGGCGGTGGCGGCGTCCAGGCCGAAGGTGTCGTCGGCCAGCAGGCCGGGCAGGACGGCGCCGTAGACGAACAGGTCGAGGCCGTCCACGAGGACGGCCAGCCAGCAGAGGGCCACGACCCGCACGGCGAGCCGGCCGGCCGGCGCGGTGGGCAGGAGGGAGCGTGAGGACATCGTCGTGCCTCCGGGTGGAGTGGTCGGTTCAGGCCCGGCCGGCTGCGCGGTCGCGCAGGTCGGCGAGCAGGTCGTGGGAGGCCGTGGCGATCCGGGGTTCCACCCCGAGGTCGCGCAGCTGCTGAGCGGCCGCCGCCATCTCGTCGGCGCGGCGCTTCGCGTGCGCGTGCGTGCCCCCGACGAGCCGGTCGAGGGTGCGGGCGTCGAAACCGGCCAGTTCCGCGCTGATGTTCTCCCGCAGCCAGTCCTCCACGCCGGCAGCGGCCCCGCCGGCCAGCGCCTCGACGACCGCGGCCGCCAGGCCCTTGTAGAACACGCTGCGCAGCAGCTTGCGGGAGATCGCCGCACCGGCCGGGCCGGGCAGCACCTCCACGGGCACACCCCAGCCGGCGAGCAGTTCCGCGTAGCGCGCCGCGCCCGGACCGGAGGCCACCATCGGCGTGCGCAGGCCCTTGCCCGGGACCGGCGCCATCAGGGCGACGTCCACCACGAGGACGCCGCCGTCGCGGCCGGCGACCTCGTCGGTGAGGGACTGCTTGAGGGCGGGCGCGGCGGTGTTCAGGTCCGCCCACACGGTGCCCGGCCGCAGCGCGGGCGCGGCCGCGCGCAGGGCGCCCAGGGCGGCGGCGGCGCTGTTGACGCTCAGGAGGT